>DATIJE010000100.1:0-40545 GCA_035478995.1 Rhabdochlamydiaceae bacterium
GATCCGCGCCTCTACTTCCTTGACGGAAAGCGACGATCCTTTTTTCCACGACGCAAAAGGTTCGCCGGCCTGTTGCCAAAAAGCCAACAAGAAATGATCGCTGCTGATGTATGCATCATTCCATTTTTTTGCAATCGTTTGAGCCTCAGCAATTCTCATTTGCATCGATTGAGAGACTGCGGGCTGTTGTGCAGGACCGCTGAAAACAGGGACTTTTTTTAATTGAAATTCCAACGTGGAAAGAAGATCCTGCACATTGAGATTGTTAGCAGAAGCGAAAGCTTGGAAATACCCTTTCGGTTCGCTGAAAAAAGCAAATAGAAGGTGATTTTCACCGATTTCAGTATGGTGATGGCCTTGGGCATATTGAAACGCCTGTTCAAAAGCCTGTGCAACAGCTTCAGTAAATTGCGGCGCCATAGTTTCTTTCTCTCCATGATAAGTTCGCGATCGAACCAAGGGAAAGATAGATCTTTATTCGATCTTTGTCAATCTGAACTTAAACATCCAAATCTTAGCCTGAAGGATCTATAAAATAAAGTTTGTAGATTTCTGTATTTCTGTGTATGTGGGTATTCTTCTGATCTGGAGAAAAAATATGAGCACAAAAACAGCAAGACTTACCATAGACTTACCAAAAGCGGAACATAAGCGTTTGAAAATGGCCGCTTCAATGATGGGAACTACCATAAAAGACCTTGTTTTGATGAGTGTAGATGAGTTTATGCACAGAAAGCCAAATAGGGTGACAGTTAAAGCTATCCGACAATCTGAAACTGGAAAAGGCCTTAAAAAGTTCAATAACTTGGACGAACTGTTTAAGGATCTTGGGATTTAAAAATTAATTTTTTAAGAATACAGCCCAAAAAGCTCTAAGAAGTCGGGGCTGAGATGAGTTTTGCTTTCAGGCTGCTTCCGGTATTCTTGTTGACGATCTTGAAGGGATAATCCATGTCTCCGCTCGGCACGATTTGAATGGGGAAGGGAGTGATCCATCCGGATGCGCGGGGGACGTCTGCGGGAGCGATCTGATAGACTGAACCATCGCTCAATCGAAGTTGATGTCCATTATTGATGTTTTCTGCAAGTGTCAGTTCTTCTTTGGGAATTTCTCTGGGTGATGGTTTAGGTTTCAGGTCGAAGTTTTGATTCAGCCATGCTTCTAATTCTGCCCTTTGATTGTGTGTCAGATAATAGACTCCGGTCAGGTGCTGTTCATCCTTTGACATGACGTCATCTAATAAGTAGGCATATGCTTGGGAAGACAGCAGAAAAATGCTCAAGACTGCAATGGCTGATTTGGATTTGTTCATATGTTTTATTTATAAAGATTAAAAAATTTCAAGCAATAAAAATATGCTAGTAAGGTATTCTCGCGCCCTAAAAAATCGAGATAAAAATGCTGCAATTTGCATCTCTGCTGTTTTCTCTTTGTCTGTTTTTCGTAAGAATGATGTTTGCGGGCGAGAGCATCGATCACGCGCATCAAAGATTTAATGGTGAAAATGTGTCTCGAATGGAAATAGAACAATGGTTGGAACAATTCGAGTTACAGGATCGAGAAGCTGCTTCCCTGCTATTAGAGCATATCGATTATTTCACATATCCACTGATGATGGAGGGTTTGAAAACGCTTCATGGACAACTTCTGGTAAAGTTAAAAGAAGATGGATTCATAAGCAATTCCACCATTGAACATCACTATGAATCTGTGGATTTTTCTAAAACCTATGTTGCAAAGAGTGGTGATTTAGTTTCTTATTTTTATCGAAATGCTAACAAAATACGATCTGTTTCTTTTAAGAATCTTTCTGATTTGCCTGCGGATAAAAAAGACCGGGCTTTAATTTTATTGGATGATTACATAGGTACGGGTACTCAATTTCTTTATAGGGCTTATGCTAAAGAAAATTATCAATTATTCAATGAATATAAGAAAGTTTATTTAGTTGTATTAGTAGCAAATACCTCCGCAATTAAAAAGTTTAAAAAAATAAAAAATGGAGATTATCAATCTTTAACTCAAGAATTTATCTCTTTTTTAAAAATAGAAGATGAAAAAGCTAAGCAGAACATTGAACAAATACTTAGGAGAGTTCCTTCAGGAAAAGTGGAATTAATCTATTTGATAGAAGAAAAATCTTTAGTTGAATTAGATTCGGAAACACGAGAAAAAATTCAAATCCTTTTGGATAAGTATAAATTCAAAGGCTCTTTGCAAACGAATTTTTTCGATAGTTTATCTTTGGAATCTTATGGGCATACTGCTTTTTTTTATAGCTGTCCCAACAATTTACCAGCTATTTTATGGAATTCTAAACTCATTCAGACAAATGGATCGCCTTGGGTTCCAATTTTCAAACGAATAGAGGATATTAGCATTTACGATAGATCCAGGAACGTGCCAGTTGAAGACCATGTCTGGTGATTATTCAGGACAAATGCGTCTTAAATGATTTCGGATTTCTTTTAAGGCTTTTGGTTTGTGTTCTCTGGCCTGAGTGATCGATTCGGAGCGTTTTAAAAAGAACCAGGATCGGTTGTAGTCCATTCTCTCCATGCATAAGATGGCGAGATAATATTCTACGACCGAGTCACCAGGATCGATTTTGTGATACTTTTCGAGGATTTCCTGGGCTTCCCTGCCTCTGCCTAGCTGGATCCAGGTAATGGCCAGGTGTAGAAGACCTGCGCGGAATGAAGGGTATTTTGAAAGGATTTTCTGAAGTTTCTTTTGTTTCTCTACAATAGAAGCTCTTGTTTCATCGACATGCAGGAATACCGTTTTTAAGCCTTCGGCATCGACTTTTCCTTTTAGGTAATCAGCAGGGATCGTTTCAGGAGATACGGCATAATCAAAAGTAGTATCTCGTATTTCTTCCAGAAGTTTTTTGCCTTCGCTCTTTTTGTCTACGAATAGATAGTTCATTCCGAGCAACATTTTCAAAAGAGGGTCGCCGGGAAGATAAGGGAGCGCCTTCTCGTATAAGGATACGGTTGCGGCATAGTCGCCCTTTTCCCAATACACTGAAGCCTGGTTGAAAAAGGCCATTCCGATCACTTCTTTTAACGTCCTTTTTTCGAGCTTGCGGGTATTGATCCCTAAATAGGTGTCGGAAGGAAGATTAATCCCTCGTGCAGTCGTCTCGATGTTGACCATTTGCTCTTTGCCGGGATAGCGCAAATAAATATGCCCGGGAGGAGTGATGATTTCCAGATCGAGGTCGAGTCGTTGGGCAAGGCATAGATAGAGGATGGATACTCCAAGGCAAACCCCTTGTCTGCTGTCTAAGACAGAGGGGAGAAAAGTATACAAGTCGATGTCCTTCGCATAGAGAGAATGGGGAGGGAATCGAAATTGCATTTCTTGAAAGATGAACCGGTTGATTTCACGTATCTTATCTTCCGGTGTTGCATTGATGGGCAAGCGGACTAGGATTTGCAAGGCCATCAAATCCAGGCTGGCCTCATATTGTCTAACGTCATCGCGCATGTTCTCGGAGGTATCGAATTGATTGATGAGCAAGCCTCTTGCAAGATCGATATCTCTTGAAGGCAAGGCTAAAATTTCTTCCTTCGACCAGGCCTCGAATCCCTTTAGCTTTCTGTTCGTCAAAGATTTCGAGATGTTCTCGACCGTAGCCAGCTGTTCTTCGTTCAACTTTACAGGCGGATCGAAAGGCTGTCTGGTAATGATGGAGATAATCGACTGGATATCCAATGAGGGGAGAGTAATTGGATTAGGTCCTTGGCCTTGATGAAGCAATTCCCATACATGCGAAATGGCTTTTTTTCCTTCGGAAGTTTCGGGATACAGTTCATAAAAGGAAAGATGCTGCAAAATGGAAAAGGGGTCCAGGCTATTGTATAATGATCTAAGCGATGGATTGGTTTTATCTGGTGATTTTTCTTTTTGTTTTGGAAAAAGGGGAACTGAAAACAAACTGAGTGTTAGTACAAATAAGTAGATTAGACTTTTCATTTTAAATTGCAGAGGGGTTAGGAGAAAAAAGGATTTTCTGGAGCGCAGTTTCAAGAGCTTCATGTTTTGTAAATTCTTCTACGCTCGGCCGAAAACGGTAAGTCCAATTTGTCGACAATAGCTCGCCTGGAACATTGATCCTTTCATCTTCAGGGTTTGTCCATGTGAGTTCAGGGAACATCGCAAAATATTCTTGTAGAAGATTGATGTGAAATAGACTCGATGTGTGATGGCTGTCCCATAAAAGCTCTTTTCTTTGATGGATGCTTAATTCGGGGGTGTATTCCCATTTTTTATATTCTGCAAAAGCTTTGGCCTCATCTGGATAATTTTTCCACCAAATCTGTAAAGTCTCTGAATCATGAGTGGAAATACAGGTCAAACTCAGAGCAGGATAAGCTTCTAGAGGAATCACTTTTCCATCCTCGTCCCATTTTCTTTCCCAACGCATCACTCTTGTTCCGCAAATTCCCAGTTCCGAAAGGCATGGTCTGACGAATGGAGGAACGACTCCTAAATCCTCAGCGATGGGAAGCATATTGGAGGAGCTCAGCAGCATTTCCAACAATTCTTTACCTTGACTGAGCCATAAGCTTTCATTTTCTGGAATATAATTGCCTTCGGTTGGAAGTTTTCCCAAAGGGATGGCCCAAATACGGAAAAATCCGACTACATGGTCGATCCGATAGAGGTCAAAACAATTGCTGGCACAAGATAAACGCTGTTTCCACCACTTGTATTGAGTTTTTTTCTTCACATCCCATCTATAGAGAGGAAAGCCCCAATATTGCCCTTTTTTGTTATACGCATCCGGCGGAGCACCTGCCGCGAGTGATAAATCGAAAAAGTCGGTATGGGCCCAGACATCAGCGCTATCCGGGCTGATCAGAATGGGAATATCTCCCTTTATGAAAATCTGATTTTCTACTGCGTGTTTTTTGATTTGTTCATATTGTTGATAGCAAAAAAATTGCATCGCAATATAAAAAGACACATCAGCCCAATATTCATCCATTAGACTATCGAATGCTTTTTGGGTGAGGTCTTTGAGTTCTTTTGGCCAGGTAGCCCAACTGTTTTGTCCAAGCCGGTCTTTGATCGCTTTAAAAAGAGCGTACTCTTTCACCCAAGCATTATTTGAGATAAAATCGAAGAAAGCACGCACTTTGATTAGATTTGGCGCCATTTTTTCAAAATAATCCCGCAGCCATTTTAGCTTTCGGCTTTGTACGTCATGAAAGGATATTCTCTGGCTGAGAGAGAGCTCTTGGATTTCCGGAAGTTTCTTTTTCAGATCGGGAAATTCATCTAAAAGAGGCATCGCATGCAATGAAAGATAGATGGGATTGAGGGCGCACGAAGAAAGAGCATTATAAGGACTCGAATCGCTTCCTGAATCATTTAATGGCAAAAGCTGAATGACATCGAACTTGATCCGTTTGCACCAGTCGATGACCGGGATCAGATCTAAAAATTCGCCGATCCCGCAACTATTTTTGCTTCGAAGGGCCGATAGAGGCAGAGTGATCCCATGGTGTGGATAAATTCCTATCTTTTCCCAAAGGGGGCCAGCAAGAGAATTTTGAATCTTTTTTCTATCGTCGTTCATGTTTTGATTCCGAAAATGGACCGATCTGGTTTGGTAGTAGTTTCGGCTTGGGGTGCCGTCTGACCTCTTTCAATCGCGACTCTCCAAGAATCTGCTCTTGCCAGGAAATCAGCGAATAAATCTGCCAGTTTTTCAACTTTCAAATTTGGATAAGGCACGTATTCGAATAATGTTAATTTATTATTTCTTTCAGAATAGGCCAGCGTTCCAATTCGAGGGTAAGGATAATTTGCTTTGAGAGCTTCTTTTAAAATGTTTTCCCGAAATTTCCCGGCAGGGACATCGCATATGAAAGTAGCGATGAGGATCCGTTCTTTGCTTTCATCGCTTTCGAGTTGGACGTGAAGGACATTATTCACATTCAGCCTGCACAGCCGATTCTTGTCAGGATGCAGGGGTACATTGATGATCCTTCCCAATTCTTTTAAAACTTCTTCGAACCGGTCCATTATTTCTTTTTCTCTTCCTGATCTTTTTTTTCTTCTTTCTCTTCTTCTTTTTCCTCTTCTTTTTCTTCGATCTTGTCTTCTAGTTCTTCCATAGTATCGACGAAAATTGCGAGAAGATCTTGCCGGTGTTGCTCCGACCTGAATAGTTTGGGAGCGACATTTCTTATCGCGTCGCGGTATTGCGTATAGACGATGATCTGTGCCAATTCTTCTTCAGAAATTCCAAGCTCTTCAGCCATTTGCAGAAGTTTGTCCATAGATGGATACCGCTCTTGCAAAATTCGGACAAATTGTTTGGCGAGAAGCTCGAAAGACATACGGCCAGGGACTTTGATCCCATAACGGCGAAAAGTCAGATCGACAAGTTTCATTCTCGATTTGAAAAATCGATAGACCCCAAGGATAGCTTGCAGTGTGCGCGATTCAGTCATCAAACGGTGCAATTCTGCCCTGGCAATAGAAGGCCCTTTAGATTTGAGGTCGCTTCCTAGAGAATGAAGAATGAAATCGATGACCGATTTCATCTTGTCGTAAGAAAAATTTTTGGTTAACTCATCAAACAAGGAAGCCGGATCTCGGGGATTTCCGGTGACGTCCCTGTACATGTCTCTCAAAGCTGTTGGATTCCCAAGTCCTTGACGTGAGAATTCTCTGGCTTGTTCCGCGATGTTCCTTCCGGCTCGGATTTCGCGGCCATAAACGGCGTTGAGTTGTTCCTTTGCATCCCTGATCGATTTTATCAGATCCGCATCAGCTGTTTCGATCAGGTAGTCTAAAGCTTCATCGGCCAAGGAGTAATCAGGGTAAGTTTCTAGAACTTTTTTTAGAACATCATCTTTGGTATCGCCTTTGGCAAGCCTTGTCCTCAATAAAAGTAGAGTTCTCGATTGAAGTTCAGGATTTTTTTTCTGATATTGCTCAGACACTTCTTCAAGTTTTGAGACTTGTGAGATTTTTTTATCCGCGGATTTTTCAGCCTCTTCTTCTTTTTCTTTTTTTCTGGCCTTGATCTCCAGAGTTTCAAAGCGGCGAGCCAAAGCTATAGGATTGAATGCGGCGAGTTCTGTCCATTCCGTAAATTCATCTTCGCTGCTCTCTTGCAGGATCGCGTAATTTGCGAGTTCTGTTTGCGCTGCTTTTTGGGCACGCACCATTTCGGTCTGTGCTGCAATGATATGCGCTGAGCTCAGGTGGCTTTCATCGGTCATAGGGCATTAATTTAAGTTAATTGAATTCTTCCTAAAGGCTGAATCCGTATTTCGGGGACAATTTCCTGGTAAGAGACAACAGGCATATCAGGAAATTCTCCTTCAATTAATTTTCTCACAAAGCGGCGTACGTCGATAGCAGTCAGCAATACAGGCGGCTGTCCGCCGGTCGGAGTGGGTGAAATGACCGATCGCATTGCATGTAGAATGAGCTGCACGGAATCAGGGTCGAGCGCGAGATAAGAACCGGCCGAAGTCTGCTTGATCGCACCTCTTACCATATCTTCAATTTCAGGATCTAGCAAATACACGGAGAGGATGGATTGGCCTTGGGAGTATTTGTAGCTGATGTATCTTTTTAAAGAAGAGCGGACATATTCTGTAAGCAGTACGGTATCTTTTTCTGTTTGGGCCCATTCGCTTAAAGCTTCGAGGATCGTCCTCAGATCTTTGATAGAAATTTGTTCCTGGACCAGCCGTTTAAAAATCTCCGTCAATTTTTGAAGAGGTACAAGTCTTGTGACTTCTTTGACGAGATCGGGAAATGATTTTTCCAAAAATTCCAGAATTCCCCGCACTTCCTGAATGCCGATGAACTCGCTTGCATATTGGCGGTAAAAATAAGAGAGATGAAGGATCATTACATCGAGCGGCTTCCAAAATTTAATTCCCGCTTTTTGAAGGATTTCTTGATACTTGCCATCTACCCATACTGAAGGTTGTCCCAAAGAATTTTTAGAAGTCGTGAAAGGAATATTGTACCTTCGCAAAGTATCAGGATTTTCACTTGTCAGAAGAGCCCCTTCGACAATTTTTCCTCTGACGATCGGGACCTCGTTGAGATAAATGGAATATTCATCAGGCTCCAAAGTAGGAGAATCTGTCCGCACGTGCACTCCCGGGAAACGGACCCCTAGATCCTGATACAGGGCAAGCCTCATTTTGGGGATCATTTCTTCTATAAAGGTCAGCCCCTGCTTTTCTTTCTTGATGGCAGCAGAAAGATTTTTGCCCACTTCCAAAATGACGGGAAGGGTGATGGTATACTCATCTCCTGCTCCTCGGACTACGGCGTGTCCCTCGACTTCAGTCTCGACTGCAGCAGCGCCGAGGCCTGCGACTGCCTTGGCAGAAGCTTTTTTGCCCTGGTACCATGTTACAAAACCAATCGCTCCTAAAAGAAAAGACAGAACGATAAAAATGACCGTAGGAAATCCTTTGATCCAGGCCATCGCGAACAGGACCACGGCGGAAATCATGATCGCTTTTGGCTGTCCGAGCAATTGAGTGGAGATTTCTTTTCCTAAGTGGGAGTCTTTTTTCTCGCTGGAAACGCGTGTCGTGACAATACCTGCGGTCAGTGAGATCAGCAAAGAAGGGATCTGCGTTACCAGACCTTCACCAATAGAAAGCAAAGAATAGAGCTGCGCCGCCTGCAGAGCTGTCATCTTGCGCACGGATACTCCGATGATCAGACCGCCGATGATGTTGATCACGACAATGACGATACCGGCGATCACATCTCCTTTGACGAATTTCATGGCGCCGTCCATGGCCCCGTAAAGCTGGCTTTCCTTCGTCAATGCCAGACGCAGGTCGCGGGCTTGATGCGAATCGATCACACCGCTTCTCATGTCCGCATCGATGCTCATCTGTTTACCCGGCATGGCATCGAGGGTGAAGCGTGCAGCAACCTCAGCGACCCTTTCCGCACCTTTGGTTACGACGATGAATTGGACGATCGTGATGATCAGAAAGACGATACCGCCCACGATAAAGTTGCCGCCCACGACAAAGTTTCCGAATGCATAGATGATGTGACCGGCATTTGCGTGCAGCAAAATCTGTCTTGTCGCTGAGATCTCTACACCCAGACGAAATAACGTCGTGATCAAAAGCAGCGAGGGAAAAATTGAGAGGTTGACTGCCTTGGGAATGTAAATTGCCACCATCAGAATCGAAATGGCTGCGGTCAGGTTCACAGCGATTAAATTATCGATGATCGTTGGCGTAACTGGGATGATCACCATCATGATGATGAGGATGATAAAAAAAGCTAAAATGATGTCGCTAGATTTAGTGATGAACGTGAGGGACCTGTCGCCCCCAAGCATTTTAGATAGAGTGTCGAAAAATTTTTTCATTTAAAGAGCTCCGCAGTTACCTCAGGGGCTTCCAATCCAGCCAACCACTTGAGAATTTCAGCAACTGCTTGATAGGTTTCTTCTGGTATATACTCGCTGATCCTTCCTTTTGCAAAAAGAATCTGCGCTAAAGTCACATTGCGCATAATTGGAACATTGTATTCTTGCGCAGCTTTTATGATCATATCCGCAACAGGGCCTTTTCCCATAGTCACAATTCGAGGTGCAGGCTCTTTTTCTGGTTCGTAGTCGACAGCCACCGCGATATGCTCTGGGTTTGTAATGACAGCTTTTGCCCTCTTCACCGCAGAAGGTCCTTCCTGATAAGCGATCTCTTGAGCGGTCTGCCTCCGTCTGCTCTTGATGTGCGGGTCGCCTTCAGTATCTTTAAATTCCTGTTTTACTTCAAACTTCTCCATCCTCATTTCTTTTGCGAAATTTCTTTTTTGGAAGATCAGGTCAAAGATCGCAACGATCAAAAAGAACAGACCGACCCTGATGACTACTTTTAACAAAAAACTACTGAAGACCAGAGCACTGCCCATGACGGGCATGCCTGCTGTTGAGATGACTTCAGGTAAGCTGGTACGGATCACGGTGTATATTAAGAAAAGAGCTCCTGAAATTTTAAAAACCGCTTTTAACAGTTCGAAGATCGTTTTAAATTTGAAGAGATTGCGGATATTGGTCACCGGATTCAATTTCTTGATATCGAATTTGAACGCCTCTACAGAAAAAAGAGGGCCTACGATCAAGAAACTGACCAATATTCCTGAAACAGTCGTAATGACCATGATGGGCAGACTACAGGTGAAGATGACCATCAAAGCTTCGGAAATGAAGCCTCCAGCCCTGTTTTCCAGGTCGATCGTTCCTCCCGTCCGTTTGAAGATCGAAACGATATATCCGCCAAGTTGTTGAAAGAGAAACCCTGTGCTTAGAAGAGTGGCCGCAATGGACACGATAAACGTAAAAGCGGATGGAAAATCTTGCGATTTGGCGACTTGCCCTTTTTTTCGCGCATCGCGCAACTTTTTCGGGGTCGCCTTTTCGGTTTTTTCGGCCATTCTCTTCTCTCGGGCTTACATTTAGGCCCAGTATAAAGAGAATAGCTCTTTTTATGAAGTTTTTAGAAAATGTTCAAGGATCCTGTGCATGCACTCTGTGTCAGCGACCATTTGCTCATGGATTTTTTCTTTATTGCTGCTGTCTTTCTTTGTTTTGGCATACTTAGCGACTTCGAATCCTTCTACTTTCTCGAAGGTTTTTTCAGAGTCTTTTGAAATACTTTTTGCAGCTTTGACAGCGACAGCAAGATCTGAGGTGTCTTTGGAATCCGCACCAAAACGGCTCAAAGATCGGGTCTTTTTCCCTCCTTGCAAGAATTCTTGATCTTCCTTAGAGAAATCTTCTAGTTTGCAGCCGAGGTGTTCCGCTAGTTTCAACAAGTCGTGATCGATCTCTTTACGGACAGGGTAGATTCTTTTGAATGCCAGTAATAAATAACCGAAATCTTCAACGATCTGTTGATTTAGTAGCAATACTCGGGCATACGACAGAGCGACATCTTCGGGATTTTCTTTGGAACAATGATCGAATTCAGCTTTTAATAGGGAAATCGAAAATCGGATAGTTTTAAATATTTCTTTCTCATATAAAGATTTCTCAGAGATCGGAATCGTATCTAAAATAGTGTCGAAATGAGCAAAATTCTTATTGAGAGGCGCAGTTTTTAGGGGCGTAATATCTTTTAAATGGTCCAAGAATTGTCCAGGGAAAGAGGAAAAAACTCGATCCAATTCTTTATGATCATTTATCTCTGAAAGAAAGGGGAACAGTCTTCTTTGTTCAATCAGGGTTTTCTGGATATCGCAAAAATAGTGCACAGTACGTTTTAATAGTGTTTGTAAATTGATTCGAGAGTCTCCTTGAGCGAATAGATAAGCTTCGATTAGAAGCTGTTGGACTTCGGTAGACTTACTATTATAAGAGTTTACGAATTTCGGGATGGACCGTGAAAGAATTTCTCCTCTGTTCGTTTTTCTTGCTAGCGCTATTTCTTTGCTCGTGGGGGATTTTCCTTTTGAAAAAGAACAAGCGTTTAGAAGTTCAATGATATCATGCGATACTGCCGCGAAAAATTGCTCATTGTTTTTAAAATTTTGAGTTTGCGATACAAGAGCCGTGATCATTTGTTCATAGGCAAGCGTTCCGAAAATGGCGATGTTGATGATAAATGAAGCGATCATTTCGCGTGACATCGGCATTTGCGCAGATCTTAAGAAACGCTCCATTAATGAAATAGAAACATGCGAATGACTGCAATAGTTCTGATAAGCTTTTGCAGCACCGAAGGCTGTCAGTGATGGGGTTCTATCTTTTTGTAAAATGGCAGATCGAATATTTTTCAGATTTGATTGCGCCATTTCAAAGGAAGAAAGAATTTTTTTCGGATTCTCAACCACTGATTTTTTTTGTTCGACAGGAGTGGATGTTTCTTTTGAATGAGGAGGAATTTCACTTTCATCTTCTTTTTTTGTTGTTTGTGCAACGGCATTTTTTTGACTTCCTTCCCTTTTTTTCTTTTTGGTCTGTTTTTCAGTGGTTATTTGCAGTTCTTCCTCATACAGTTTCATCCTTATACTTTCCTCTTCGGAGAAACTCTTTAAAAGCGGATGATGAACAAGATAGTAAAACACAATGTCAATGCGTCCTTTGTTCATGGATATTAGTTGATTTATAGCTGCGACCGAATCAAGAAGTGAATTAGCAAACGGTAAAAATAGATTTCTTTCATTGTGAAAGAATGTATTGCTTCTAAACAAAGAAATGGATTCTATCAAAATATTTTTATTTTCTTTGCATTTGATTGAAAATGCGATGATTGCTTTTTTAAGTTTTTCTGTTAGTTCGGAGAAATCTTCACTGGTTTTAAATATCGACAAGATTTTCTCAGGATCTTCTAAATTAAAATAAATAAAATAATGAGTCATCATATCAGCTAGATCCAATATCTCTTTAGATGTGGACAAAATTAAATTTTGATAATCATTAAGATATTGCTTGAGCTCCTCATAATCTTCTTGAAAAGCTAAAAAAGCTTTAAAGTTATTCCTTTCATTTTGATCTAAAGGATTTGTAAAATGCTTTTCAAAAGGTTTTGAAAATTTTGTTTTTATATCAGTTCTTAGATTTTTTAAACACATAGATATATCAAATAATTTTTCGTTTAATTCTTTTTCAATTAAATTTCTAAATTGTGTTACGTCTGATTTATAATTATTTAATTCTTCTATTTTAACATATTTTTTAAATTTTTCTGTATTAAAGGTGTTGTCTTGATCTATATTTGATTCTTTTAGTTTTTTAAGTTCTGAAGCAGATAATTTTAATTGAGATTTATTTATCAATATTTGCGCTTTTTCTATCATAGATATTTCTTTGTTTAGCAAAATTCTAAAAGAATTAAATAAAATAAAAAATTTATGATTTTTTAATATTTCTAAATTTTTCCTTATATTCAATTCGTCAAAAGGAATGTGAATTAAAATCAATCTAATGGTTTTAAAAATGCTTTTATAAAAAAATAGATCTTGATCTTCTGGTTTATTTTCAACAAGTTTTAGAATCTCTGAAAAGTACTCATCAATTTTTTTCTGTCTCTCTTCAATAGTTAGATAATTTTTACTTAACTGCAATAATAAGATACAAAATTTGGAGAACAAAATAGGCCTGTCCATGCGAACAAGCTTTTGTTTTGCATTTGGGTCTTCCATGGCAGCAGCAATGGATCCGTTAAATTGATTTTTTATGACTTCTACTTCTTGGTGTATTTTGAAAGTTTCTGGATCAAACGTGAATAAAAAATGTTCAACGATATGGGGAATTTTAAAAAGCAAACTAAGCATGGAATCTTCGATCAGATCATCTTGTGAAAGAGTGCCTTTTAGTTCAAGGTTCCACATTTGATATGCTACAAAAAAATCATCAATTAGACTTTCTTTATAATAGCGTTTGGCTAATTCAATAATATTTTGATCTTTAGTTTCTTTGTCAGCATCATTATTTTTAACTTGGTTAGAAATAGGGATAAGCAGGTGTTCTTTTTTTTCTAAGTGATTTGAAATAGACATTATTTAACCTAATTTATTATTTTAATAATTTATAATTATAGTTAAATATTTAATTAAAATCAAATGCCTAGTAAATTGTTTAAATTAAAATAATAAATATATAATATAAATTTATTTAGAATGCTAATAAGTTTATTATGAATAAATTAGATTGAATAAAGACCGACTTCTAGACCGCCATTATTCAATGGCAAGATGGGTTTTAAAGGAAGATTGGTTTCTTGTACCAGCTTCTGATCGGGTATTAAGATGTAGGCTTTATTTTTGGGATCGCATTTGGTTTTTAGAAACTTCCCTAAAGCCTGATACACATCCAATGATGCCTTAAGTCGCTTGCCATAAGGGGGATTGCAGACAATCAGGGTAGGGGGCAGATCAGGAAAGTAGGATCGGATATCTTTTCTGGTTATAACAATGGCTTCATCAAAACCTGCAGCCTGCAGGTTTGCTTGAGAGACTTTCACAGCTTCTGGATCCACGTCGATTCCAAAAATTCTGCCCTTTTCAAGGGGTATTTTTTGCTTATCTTCCTGTGCTCTGAAGGTATGCCATTCCGATTGGGTGAATTGAGGCAAGTTCACGAAGCCCCATGATTTTCTAAAAAACCCGGCAGGGGTGAGGGTCGCAATCATGGCAGCTTCGATTAAAAACGTTCCGGACCCGCAAAAGGGATCGCAGAAGATCTCATGAGAAGAGTAATTGGACAATTGTAAAATGGCTGCGGCAATCGATTCTTGGATGGGAGCTTCAATAGTCTGTTTGCGATAGCCCCGTTTAAAAAGGGGTGCGCCTGATGTGTCGATGCTGATGGTAGCCTGCCCATGATTGATGAATAGGTTCAATTGAACATCCGGTGATGCGACTTCAACGTTGGGTCTTGCCCCTGTTTTTTCACGAAAAAGGTCGCAAATGGCATCTTTGACAACTAAAGCTGCAAAAAGACTGTTCCGCAAATTTGGATGATTGACATTGGAGTCGATAGAGAATGTTTTTTTGAGAGTCAGAAATCGACTCCAATCGATCTGTTTTATTTCCCTGTAAAGGGCAAGCTTGTCAGGACAGGGAAAGTTCGCGATCGGCCACAGAACGCGTGTCGCAATTCGAGAGCAATAATTGATTTTATAGACTAAACGGATGTCCTTAGAGGCATAAACACCGCTTTTCCCTTTGCGTGCGGAGGAAATGCCCATGCCTTGCAGTTCTTTCAGCAAGAGATCTTCGAGGCCTGAGGAGCAAGTGATGAATAGGTCGGACATCGATTTTTCTCAATTATGAAAGAAGAGGATCACGTCCCCATCTTTTACAATGTATTCTTTCCCTTCAGAACGGGCTCTGCCAGCTTCTTTAGCTCCATTTCTTCCATTGAAAGCGATCATGTCATCGTACGCTACGACCTCTGCACGGATAAATCCCTTTTGAATATCTGTATGAATTTTTCCTGCGGCTTCTTGGGCAGGCGTTCCTTTTTTGATGGTCCAGGCGCGGGTTTCCATTTCACCTGTTGTAAGAAAAGAAATTAAATCCAGGGTTTCAAAGGCGGTTTTGATCAGCCTGTTCAATCCGGATTGCGGGATTCCGGCTGTTTGTAAAAATTCTAGCGCTTCGGTTTCGTTTAATTGCGTAAGTTCTTGTTCCAATTTTGCACAAATTGGGACAATTGTATTTCCTTCCTTGGCAGCATATTCCCTGACTATTTGGACATACGCATTTTCCATTGAGGGGAGGGAATTTTCTGAAACATTGCAGGCATAAACGACTTTTTTATCAGTCAAAAATGGGTAGGCTGCCAAATAGCCCTTTTGTTCATCGTTTAGGGACAACGAGCGTAAAGGTTTATTTTGATTCAGATGTACGGCTGCTTTTTGCAAGGTCTCGAGAATAGGGACGAGTTCTTTTTTTCCTTTGACCTGCTTTTCGAGCTTTTTTGAGATATTGTCGATCATCTGCAAATCTGAAAGGATCAATTCTAGATTGATGACCTCGATATCTGCTATCGGGTCTACTTTTCCGGCTACATGGATCACATCGCTATCTTCAAAGCAGCGCACGACATGTATAATAGCATCCGTTTCACGGATGTTCGCTAAAAACTGATTCCCCAATCCCTCTCCCTGCGAGGCTCCTGCGACCAATCCAGCAATGTCCACGAAGGTGATGGTTGCGGGAATGATTTTTTTACTTTTGGACAGCTTAGAAAGGACCTCGAGCCGAGGGTCGTATACGTCGACGATCCCAACATTGGGATCGATCGTGCAAAAGGGATAGTTCGCAGCAGCTGCTGCGATTCTCGTCAAAGCGTTGAAAAGGGTCGATTTTCCCACATTTGGAAGACCGACGATCCCACAAGATAGTCCTGCCATTTGACCTCAGTTAATAGGTGGGAAAGTATATGTTAGAAAAGTCAAGAATGCAATACGAATTTCTCAGGTCGTTCCGAGATATTTGTGAAAAAATACTTCGATCATGGACCCGTTCAGGTCTTGGTTGCAATCGTTAAGCTTAAAATTGAAAATTAACTCGGACCTGTCAAGTGATCCAGAGCCTGAATATTCCTTTCCGTCGACAATAGCGGAGATCTCATAAGTTCCCTGAGGAGGCATGCATAAACCTTTGAACGATAGAGAAAAAGAATCAGGATTGGCGCCCGGCTGGACTTTGCTATAATTGGAAAAAAGACGGCCCAGGAGTTTTGCGGCAAAACCGAGGTCTCCGCCGTCGATCAAGTGGCGGATGAACCCTGAGGAGATCGGCTGTTTGTTAAAAACAAATTTTTTTAAATAATGAGCTGAGAATTTCATTTTTTTCGATAGTTCGACGATATGCTTTTCATCGCCCTGTCTGTCTTTCCCGAAAGCGGCCCCTTTGCCTAAAACAAAAATTGAAAATGGATACTGTTTTTTTATTTGTTTCAAAAACTCATCGTAGGAAAGCTGTGAAAATGCATCATCGAACTCTTGAACGATCACTAAATCCACTTTGGCTTTTTTTAAAAGCAATAGTTTGTGTTCAAGTGTGCAAAGGAGGGGAGTCGGCTGCCTATTTTTTAAAATATGTGAAGGATGATTGCTGAATGTGTATACGGCAGTCGAACCTTTGCCGACAAGCTCTCCGAGCTCGCTTAAAAGATGTTGATGGCCCAAATGCATCCCATCAAAACTGCCTAGGGTCAAACCGCAAGGCTTCGGCATGTCAGGAATGGCATCGATCTTTTTAACTGTTTTCATAGATTGCTTTTTTTAAGGCTGTTTTTGAGTGCGAAGGTCGGCTCGGTCAGGGAATGAATATTTAGACATTCTTTTAAAGTGAAGGGCCCGCTTTTGGTGCGGACGAGTGTCTTGAGATGAGCTCCCGTTCCTAACATTGTCCCGAGATCGTTTGCGATAGAACGGATGTATGTACCTTTTGAACAGTTAATTTTGAGTTCTAAAAATGGATATTCATAAGAGATCAATTCGGTTTGCAATGTAACCTGTACAGGTTTCCGTTCGACTTCTATTCCGATTCTTGCCAGTTTGTATAATTTTTTCCCATTGATTTTTTTTGCTGAGAACATTGGGGGTGTTTGAAGAACAGTGCCTTGAAAATGATTTAAAGCTTCTTGGATTTCGCCCATGTTTGGAATTCTTGATGATTGGTTGGTGATTTGTCCATCGCAATCGTAAGAATCGGTAGCAATTCCTAAATGGAGAGTTGCCAGGTATTCTTTGTCATGGCCGATGAATTGATCGGAAAGCCGAGTATAAGGCTTGCCGACCAACATGACCATGACGCCTGTAGCAAATGGATCTAGCGTGCCTGCGTGTCCGATTTTTTTGATTCCTGATAAACGTCTGAGAAGCGAGACGAGGCTGAAGGATGTGGCTCCCCGAGGTTTGTCGAGGAGCAAAATCCCGCCGAGTTCATCATTCAGCATGATTTTGATCAATAGTGTTCTGTTTTCTCGAATTTTGCTCTTCGTGAATTTGACCGAGCACAGCATCGATCCGCAAATGTTGGTCTACAGAAGAATCCAGTTTGAAATTCAAAGCCGGAAAATATCTCATGACCACTTTTTTAGAAGATTGTACAGCGATGAACCCTGCTGCTGATTGCAGGGCTTCGATAGTTTGTTCCTTGTCTTGATCGGATCCGATGACACTGATAAATACCTTGGCATGGTGCAGGTCATTGGAAATATCGACACGGGTGATCGTCACCAGTTGAGCGACGTGCGGATTGCGCACATCTTGACTGACGACTTCGGAAATGACTTCTTTTAAAAGAGAATTTAAGCGTTCTATCCGTTTTTTTACCATGGGTTCCTCATAGCTCTTGTTCGAGATAGGTAACTTCATAAGCTTGGAGGATATCTCCTTCTTTAACTTCGTTGAAGTTTTGTAAAAGGATGCCGCATTCA
This sequence comes from Rhabdochlamydiaceae bacterium, assembly GCA_035478995.1. Classification (GTDB taxonomy): domain Bacteria; phylum Chlamydiota; class Chlamydiia; order Chlamydiales; family Rhabdochlamydiaceae; genus DATIJE01. Next base: position 17,922 of record DATIJE010000100.1, read on the forward strand.
TACCCTTTGCTGATTTCTCTCACATCTTCTTTGACTTTTTTAAGGGAAGCGATCGCTCCTTTCCAAATGACCTGATTGTCGCGTATAACACGGATTTGATTGTTGCGTTTTATAGTGCCTTCGATCACTTGGCATCCAGCAATGACACCTAATTGAGACGCTTTGAAAGTCGCCTTTACTAAAGCACTTCCGGTATCCGTCTCTTGAACGATCTTGTCGAGAAGCCCTTGCATCAGTTTTTTCACTTCATCGATCGCGTGATAGATAATATCGTGAGTTTTGACAACGACTTTATTTTGTTTGATCAGCTCTTCCGCATGATTTTCAACTTGAGTATGGAAGCCGATAATAATCGCCTTCGATGCAGCAGCAAGCTGAATATCAGATTCTGAAATTTCGCCGACGCCTGCTGATACGATATTGATCTCCACTTTATTGGTTGGGATTTTCAATATTGAATTTTTCAAGGCTTCCAATGAACCTTGAACATCTGCCCGCAACATCAAATTGAGCATTTTCTTTTCGCCTTGCTCTACTTTTTGTTGCAGAAGATTTTCCAATCCTCCCCGTTTTTGTTGAAGCGCGGTAAATTTGCGTCCTTCGATCCTCGCTTCTGCCAGCTCGCGTGCTTCCCGTTCATTTTTTACAACGATGAATTCGCTTCCAGCTTCCGGAAGGCCTGAAAGGCCTGTAATTTTAACAGGGGTCGAGGGGCTAGCTTCAGTCAATTCTTTTCCATTTTCATTATGCATGGTTTTGACCCGGGCCCAATGTTGGGCAAACACCACAGCGTCGCCGTTGCGCAATGTTCCATTCTGGATGAGCAAGGTCGCGACTGCGCCTAGTCCTTTATGCATTTCAGATTCAATTACCGTTCCTCGGGCACGCGTATTCGGATTTGCCTTCAGCTCCAAAATTTCAGCTTGCAATGCCAGCATTTCCAAGAGTTCTTTGATTCCTGTGCCTGTAAGTGCCGAACAATTCACAGTGATTGTAGTGCCTCCCCAAGCTTCAGGCAAAAGATTTTGGTCTGCTAATTGACGATAGACGTTCTCTACATTGAAATTGGGCTTATCCGATTTATTGATCGCTACTACAATCGGTACGGTTGCTGTCTGTGCTTGTTGGATCGCTTCCAAAGTTTGGGTCCTCAGACCCTCATCGCCTGCGACAACCAACACGATAATATCAGTGACGTCGGCGCCCCTGGTTCTCATCGCTGAAAAGGCTTCGTGGCCCGGTGTATCGAGAATCGTGATATCACCGACAGCTGTATGGCATTTGAATGCTCCGATATGCTGCGTAATCGCTCCGGCTTCTCCGGCAGCAATGTTCGTTTTACGAATGGCATCGATCAGACTTGTCTTGCCATGGTCGACGTGTCCCATGAATGTGATGACAGGAGGTCGGATGATCAATTCCAAAGGAAGAGTTTCTTGTATTTCCTGTTTGATCGTTTTATCGGTGATGCGCAAACGCTGTTCTTCAGAAGTATCGATCGTGATTTCACAATCGAACTCATTGCCCAGAAGTTGTATTGTCGTTTCATCGTCAAGAAAATCATTAAGGGTTAGGACCATGCCCTGCATAAAGAGCTTGGAAATCAATTGTGAGGCCTTCAATTTCATTTCGGAGGCTAGATCTTTCACACTGATAGGAATGCGTACTTTCAGATGTTTTGGTCTGATGATCGCTTCTTCTTGATATTGGGCCTGTATTTTGCTGGGCCGTCGTTTGCGCCATTGTTCATCATCAGAATCTCTCAAACCTTGTCGATCTCTGGAATCAAAACCACGCCTTTCAACAGGTTTTCTCTGTGGTTTCAAGTCGCGATATTCTTTGAAGGGAGTTCCTTTGCGCGCTGCTTTTTCTTCTTCTTCTATTTCGAGCGGTGTCTTGGCCGGTTTGGTCCCGGCTTCGCTCGGTTCTTTAGCGGGCGGAACCGCAGGCTTCTGTTCTGGCTTGATTTCTTTTTTGGGAGAGTAGGGTGTACGTTGCGGAGGAGTATAGTATTCTTTTCTCTGGGATGGATACCCTGCTGCCGGCGTTTCTGGTGCGGGTTTTGATGTCGGAGGAACAGCTGATGGAGTTTCGAGAGGCTTTTCGATCGATTCTTTGGCTTGAATTTTCTTTGAAGACTTAAGGTCCTCTTCTGTCTCTTTTGCCGCAATTTCCTCTTTGGAGGGGATGGCTTTTTCCGGTGCCGGTTTCGTTTGTTCAAGAGGAAGCGCTTCGGAACCCTTTTCTTCCTCAGTCTCTGCTGCTTTCTTTTTCTTAGCAACAGCGGAAGGCTTTTTCAGTTTACCCAGTTTTAAAGCTTCTGCCAATTGTGTGTTTTTAATATTTAACTTTAAATTTTTGGCCAACGTTTACATCCTCTTTTTTCTAATTTGTTCTAATATTTTGTCGGCCATCTCCATACTGATCTCAGGAATGGTCACCAGTTGTTGAGGAGTCGCATTAAGAAGTTTGCGCGGAGTGTCGTATCCTGCGCTAATCAAACTTTCAATGATGAGCGGACTCATTCCCTCAACGTGCAGTTTTTCATCTAAAGTCGGATCATCTAAAGCAGCCAGCTGTGCCCGTTGCGCTGTCATTGCGTTTTGATAATCGCTCATTTTCTGAATGTCTAACTCGACACCGATGAGTTCTCCATTCAGTCGCGCATTCATTCCGCCTCTTCCGAGGACTTTTGGATAGTTTTCATCGTCGACAACAATAGATATGGTCGAACCGTCGCTGTTGACGCTGATCTTTTTGATTTCGATTGGGGCAAGGGCGCTTTGCAAAAACTGCACAGCGTCTTCATGATAAGGAATAATATCGATTTTTTCGTTATTCAATTCCCTGATGATATTTTTAACCCGATTGCCTCTTATCCCTACACACGCTCCCACTGGGTCGACTTTAGGGTCCATCGAACGGACTGCGAGCTTAGTGCGGTAGCCTGCTTCCCTCACGATTTTTTCGATCACCACTGTTCCATCGTTAAGTTCAGGAACTTCCTGGATAAAAAGTTGAGAGACGAACTCAGGATGGCTTCTAGACAGAATGACTTCTGCACCGCCGCTTTCGGTATCGCGCACTTGATACAAAAGAGCTTGGACTCTGTCGCCGACATTATATTTTTCTGTTTTTGGGTAGAAGCGATCGGGCATGATTGCTTCCACTTTTCCAAGATCTACAATTAATGTCGCGCCTCTGACGACTCTCTTGACCGAGCCAGAAATGATCTCATTGAGTCTGTGGCGATACTCTTCATAAATGACATCTCTTTCCGCGCTCCTTAACTTCTGAGCGATGATTTGGCGCGCTGTCTGAGCAGCAATGCGTCCAAAATCTTGAGGAGTTGCAGGGATGTCTATCCACTGGCCAATTTCACAATATGGGTTCAGTTTTCTTGCTTCTTCCAAAGAAATTTCTTCTTCTGGAATTGTGACCTTGTCCACAACTTCTTTTTGAGCGATGACTTCGATATCGCCGGTTTTATGATTAATACGGACAGATACATTAATGTGTCCTTTAATGCTTTTGCGGGCCGCAGCTCGAAGGGATTCTTCGATCGCTCCAATAATCACCTCACGTTTGATCCCTTTTTCGCGCTCTAAATATTCGAATATAGCGACTAAATCTTTATTCATTAGTTATAAGCCTCTGCATTAAACCCATTTTCATTTATACCGAACGTAATTCAAAACCAACTTTTGAATTACGTTCGGTATAGGCAAGGATCCATGAATCGAATTGCGATATGGAATCCCTGCCAAAAGTTAGTAATTGGATTACTCTGTTTGTTCTTCTTCCTGATTTTGTTCTTGTTCTTTGTCTTTATTTTTATCTTTGTTTTTTTTGCTCGGTGAACGGGCCTTTGTGCCTACGACAATGTCATCCCGATTGTATTTGTTTTTATCGATCAGATATTCTTTGATAGATAAAGCAATTTTCTTATGTTCAGGATCGAGTTTGATCACTTTGGCTGTGACTTCTTCGCCTTTATTGACGACGTCTTCTACTTTTCCAAAGGGCTGATCAGAAAGTTCTGTAACATGCACCAATGCTTCAATTCCATTGGGTAGTTCGACAAAAGCTCCAAATGCAGTAATCTTGGAAACGATCCCTTTGACAAGAGAGCCGACCGGCATTGTCTTTTCAATGGTTTCCCACGGGTTGTTGCTCAACTGCTTCACTCCGAGGGTGATTTTTTTACTTTCTTTGTCTACAGAAAGAATGACAGCATCAACTTTATCACCTTTTTTCAAAACTTCTGATGGATGTGAAACTTTTTTTATCCAACTGAGATCGGAGATGTGAATCAGGCCATCGATTCCAGGCTCTAATTCTACAAAAGCTCCATAATTGGTCAAATTGCGGATTTCAGCCTGGACGCTGCTTCCCACAGGATATTTCTGTTCGACATTTTCCCATGGATTCTTTTCTGTCTGCTTGATGCCTAATGAAATTTTGCCTTCTTCTTTCTGGACGGACAGAACGATCGCTTCTACTTCATCGCCTTTTTTTACGATTTCGCTTGGATCGGAAACGCTTTTGACCCATGACATTTCAGACACATGGATGAGGCCTTCAATGCCCGGCTCGATTTCTATAAAGGCTCCGTAAGGAACGAGGTTGACAATTTTTCCTTTAACTTTGGTGCCTGGAGGATATTTTTTCTCGATTTCTTCCCACGGGTTGTTTTCTTTTTGTTTCATGCCCAGGGCCACGCGGCCTTTGTCTTTGTCGACGTGCAGGATCACGACTTCTAGTTCTTGGCCAAGGTGGACCATTTCAGATGGATGCTTGATCCGCTTCCATGTCATGTCCGTGATGTGGAGAAGTCCGTCGATTCCGTCTAAATCTAAAAATACGCCGAAGTCTGTGATATTTTTTACAACGCCTTTGCGCACTTCCCCTTCGTGGATATTGTCGAGCATTTCAGCTTTTCTTGAAATGCGCTCTTCTTCGAGCAATTCACGGCGGGAGATGACGATGTTTTTGCGCTCTGTATTGATTTTGAGAATCTTGAAATCGAAAACTTGTTCGAGATATTCATCGAGGTTTTTGATGCGCTTATTGTCGATCTGCGACCCTGGAAGGAAAGCTTCCATTCCGATGTCGACCATGAGTCCGCCCTTGACTTTGCGGATGACTTTTCCTTTGACAATGGAGCCTTCTTTACAATGATTGACGATGTATTCCCATTGTCTTTGGCGTCGGGCTTTCTCTCTGGACAGGACGATTTGTCCGTCTTCGCCCTCAGCCTGATCGACGAACACTTCCACTTCATTGCCTAAATATAGTTCAGCAGGATCTATAAACTCATTGATTGGAACCAGGCCTTCAGATTTTAGGCCCACATCGATGACTACAAAGTCTTTGGTTATTTCAACAATTCTGCCTTTGAGGATTTGACCCGTGCTCATGGAAGAGACGGAGCCTTCGCCGGCTGTTTCTTCTTTGACGCTTAATAAATTTTTAAATTGCTGCGCATCTTCTTCTTGAAAATCGACATCGTCAATGACTTTGCTGTCGCTCCAATCGTGTTTAGGGTTTTTGGACATGTTAAGGGTTTCTCCTGAGTTTCTAGTTAAAATAACCAAGGCGGGAATGGATTTATCTTACATCTTCTTAAGTCTTTGCCAAAAAGCTCCGAGTTGCCCTTCGAACTCCTTCAAGAAGAAGGAATAGCGCGCAACCCGGGTTAGTAATTCTGGCCGTGCTTTAGAAGAAAAACGCCACAGGAGAATTTCTGTGAACCTAAAGAAGGATAAACCCAAGACCCGCATTTATGGAAAAAGGCTAACAAAAGATTAATAATAAAATCAATGCCAAAAAAAACGACAGTGCCCACAAGCTCCAAATGACGGCTTTTTGCGTCTTTTGGAGTTTGTGGAAGCCCCTGATCAGAAAAATGGATGAAGAGAGAACCCTAAGAATTTTTACTGTATGATTCAAAGAATATTTAGAATATCATTGACTGTGATGCAAAAAGTGCTGTTGACGCTGTCGAAAACCGATGGATGCGTTTATCTGAATGTAATAAAATCTTTAAATGAATTTTACATAAAAGCAAGGAATTCATTGCCTCTTAAATTAAATTTTATTATACCCAAAAACCAAATTTTTAAGTTTCTTGTGCATAGCGCGACTTTTTTTAGGAATGTAGGATTAGGCTTATGAGCACTCTTGTCATGAAATTTGGAGGAGCGGCGGTCGCCAAGGCAGAGCAATTCGCTAAAATTGCCGACATTATTTTGTCCCGTTCTTTACATTTTGACCGTGTCGCGGTTGTCGTTAGCGCAATGGGCGATACCACGGATCAATTGATCCAACTCGCTCGGCAAGTCAATCCAAATCCTCCCCGTCGCGAACAGGATATGTTGATATCGGTCGGTGAGCGGATCAGCATCTCTTTATTGGCGATGGCTTTGGCTTTAAAAAATAAGGAGGCGATCAGTTTTACAGGAAGTCAGACAGGAATCGTCACCAGTTCCCTGCATTCTGATGCGCGTATTGTAGACGTCCGTCCTTTTCGACTGTTGCCTCATTTGAATTCGGGAAAAATTGTGATTGTTGCCGGCTTTCAAGGCGTCAGCCGCGAGGGAGAAATTACGACGCTTGGAAGAGGAGGATCGGATACGACAGCGGTCGCTTTGGGAATTGCATTACAAGCGGATAGAGTCGAGTTTTACAAGGATGTGGCCGGAATCTATGCGGATGACCCAAAAAAGGACCCGGATGCAGCGTTCTTTCCTTCGCTTTCCTATGAAGAAGCATTAACGGTCGTTCAAAATGGAGCAAAAGTATTACATTCCCGTTGCATTCAATTGGCATCTAAAAATCAGATCCCTATTCATGTTTTGTCATTCGAGGATCCTTTTAATGCTTCAAAAGGAACCATAATCAAGAAAGAAGCATCGATCTGCAATCGTTTTATCTATGAAGAGGAATAATATGTCGCCATATAAAAATACAAGTGACGGTGCTCTTTATTCTTTTCGAGAAATTTCAAACGACTTAGACGATTCTTCCATTGAAGTCGTGGATGCCTCTGCAAAAGAAAACAGTTTGTTTGCTTCATTTAGAAGAACCCATGAATCTGGACATCGAGATTTTCCAAGGATCAGCACGATTTTTGACGCCTCTTCTGATAATCCTAATACAGCATTGTATATCGGATCGATCCGCAGCGCGCTAAGGCGCATTCTTCCTAATGATTTGTTCTTTTCCGAAATCAAGGATGAACAAATGCTGCAAGAGTGTTTTCGGTCTTTTCATGCATTGCTGCCGGTGGTGAGATGGTATGAATGGGGCCGTACGCCTTTGAACCTCTCTATATTTCTTTTGTGCCGCTACAGACCGAATGCCGGAAAGTTTTTCCACGATATGGTCAGCCGTTGGCTGTTACCAGGCAAGCGCTTGAATCTGAGCTTGTTTTTTTCCGTGGATTTTCGTCTTCCCGATTTAGGAAATGAAGTGTATTCGATATCCGAAATCGTCATTTGTCTTGACCAAGATCAGGACATCGAAATGATTCGCCGCAATCTTCCAATCATTGAAACTGAAATCAGATTAGGGATTATATCGGTCTACCACGCCAGCAGGATTCTAGAAATCAAAGGGCTGTCAGCCGATCAAAAGACATCATTGATCCAAGAAAAAATTTCCGCTTTGGTGCAGAGGAGGCCGTCCGATTTCGATTATGACATTTTCAGCCAGATGCAGCATTTTTTAGTGATGTGCCGCAATGAATTCAAAGCGATGAGAGAATCTCATCACATGAGCAGGATCATTTATGTATTTTATTTATTCCGCAAATCTTTACGCCGGGAAGTGGAAGCATTTCCTAACAAGCGGCATTTAAGTCTGAAACTGATCAAGGCCAGGCTTCATCTTCCTCTTGGAATAAAAAGGGTTTTGGGAGTTTTTATAGGAATGAATTTTTTGAAAGAAAATGAAGTGTTCGAGCAAAGGCATTTGGTCCGCTCATTCCAAAATTATATTCCCAATGTGAGAGCGGTTGAAGATTCGTTCTTTGTCGATGAGGGCCCCGATGATAAAATCCACACGATGTATATTGAGATCGAAAAAGAGGACGGAGCTGACTTCTCCCTTGAAGAAATTAAAAAACTGCGCAGAGAGCTCCCGGAAGATTTGAAAAGACGGGTCGAACATCTGACCCCTCCGATTTTCATGCCTCGGAATGAAGAAGAAGTAATGCGGAATATTGTCACTTTGAGCCAGCAGTTGAAATACATTCGCGACATCCCTCAAGTGATCATTTCTTTTGATGAACATACAGATACAGAATTGTGCTTTACGGTGATCCTTTTGAGAATTCTTCAGCCGGAAAGCCTGCCTATTCAGGAAATTTTTCAGAAAGCAAAGACCCGATTTAAATTCATCCCTGATCGGATAAAAAAAGTAGGCATGATAAGAAACAAATATCCTAAAGAAGCGGCGGTCTTCCGAGTGAAGCTTCCTAACTCTTCTTTCCTCAGGGGAGATCACTCGGTAGATCTATACAAAGCGAGGCAGGAAGTCACCAAAGAGATCCAAAAAATCATTGGAGAAGTAAGAGATTTTAATGGCGGGATGATTTCAAAACAGATGGAAGTGTTTTTAGGATTAAAGAATCAGTTAGGGGACGCAGGGGAGCAAAATGAGTTTCTTTTGGAGAATTTCTTTCATTCGATTTTTCCCGTGGAACTGCGCAGTGTTCTTGATCCAGAGCCTTTGAAAATTCTTTTTATGTTGTTTATAGGAATAGTAGAGAGGGCCAGCGTCAATAAAAAACGTTTTGAATATCAAATCAAGGAAGATGGCGACCGTCTTTTTGTCATCATTGCCATTCAGGATTTTTCCCTTAAGGTAAAAATTTTTGAAGCCATAGACAGCCTTCACCTGCATTCTCCACACCTTGTTTCAGTCCATTTACACGTTTTCGACACAGTATACCTAGGATACATTTACTTCTGCGACGATAAGATAAAACAAGACCTTTTTGTGAAGACTGTTCAACAATCTTTTGAGTATTAAAACATTTTTTTCTAGTGCAACTTGTTGAAAAGATTGGCATAATCAGTATTTTTATTTATCGCTGCGCTTTGAAAACATGAAAAAATCAAAAAAATCAGACATCACAATAGAACCCTCGATATTGGCAGGAGATTTCGGCCGGCTTGCGGAAGAAGCGAAGCGCATAGAGAGCGCCGGAGCGGATGGCATACACATAGATATTATGGACGGCCATTTTGTACCCAATCTTTCCCTTGGACCGAAAGCTGTGTCAGCGATCAATCGAGCAACGGACCTATTCTTGGATGTGCATCTGATGATTTACAACCCTTTTGATTATATCGAAAGATTCATAGAAGCCGGCGCAGATCGAATTATATTCCATTTTGAAGCTACCGAAGAGGTCGAAGACACCCTCTGCTATATTCGAAAATGCAACGTTCAGGCGGGACTTGCTTTTTGTCCTGAAACTTCGGAATCGCTGATCCCGAAATATTTAGACAAGTGCGACCTGATCTTATTAATGACCGTGCATCCTGGATTCGGGGGGCAGGCATTCATGGCCGAAGTTCTTGAAAAAATCAAATTTACAAGACAGATCTGCGATCGGCTTAACATTCGAAAAGGCGGAGTAGTCCCAAAACCGGAAGATAAACAGTCAGACCTTCCTCCTTTTGACATAGAGGTCGATGGAGGCATCGATGAAAAAACGGCACCTCTCTGTATTAAGGCCGGGGCAAATGTGTTGGTATCGGGAACCTATCTGTTCAAAGCACATGATATGAATCATGCCATTCAAACATTGAGAAATGGTTGAATCTTTCTAGACCGTGCCTCCTAGACTGTGCCTCTGGGAATTTTAAAGTATAATCCTTCCAACAATTCTCTCGGTTCGACGCTGATCTGTAAATTCAATTCTTCTAATGATTTGGAAAAATGTTTTTCTAAAGCAGTCAGAATTTTCTCTCCTAATTCTTTTCTGACGGACAAAGGCCTTCCTTCTCCCAGATAAATGTGCACATGGATAAATGCATTTTTGGGATCGCCGCTTCCTATGAAGAAATGCTTATGTTTTATGGCGCGGCTTTTACAGCTTTCAAGGCTTGCTGTAGCCACTTCGACTATAATTTGATGCAGTTGAACAAAGAGTTCTGGAAATTTGATCTTCTCTTTTATGTTCTCAGTGTATTCTAAAATGATATGCGGCATAAGAACCTGTATTTAAATCTTTTTATAACATATATCATTATTTAGAATACGTATGAAAAAAACTCTTCTGTCCATCTTTATCTTCTTATATTTTCCGATTTGCAGCCAAGACTATTCAGATCGCCATTTCGTATTACCCTCTCCAGGAGAAAATTCCGGAATGTTCAGCGTGTTCACCACCGTTATGGGTTTCCTGGAATTTTATGATCAGCATCAATGCTCAGGTATTAAAATCGATTTTGGCGAGGCAGGACTTTACTACGATTCAAACCGTGGTCCAAATTGGTGGAATTATTATTTTGAACCCGTGGAAGTTGTTCAAAGTTCTGCGTTGGAGATACACATTCTACCAAGGAAGCTCAAAAGGGCTTTTACCAAAAGGGGATCAAGAGGATTGACGGTAAAAGAGGGATATTCCCTCATTCAAAAATACATTAAAATCAAACCCGGTCTTCAGGAAAAAATCCATTCCTTTGTGGAAACGTATTTTGGGAATTCCAATGTCATAGGAGTCCATTATCGTGGAACAGATAAACATTCCGAAGCTCCCCGTGTGCCTTACGAGAAGGTAAAAGAAGCGTTGCAAAAAGTGATCGATTCCTCTAGTTCGGAAGAGTACAAAATTTTTGTCGCAACGGATGAAAAGCCCTTTCTGGATTTTATATCCAGGCATTTTGCCGGAAAAGTGATTTATATCGATGCACTCCGTTCTGTGGACGGCAAGGGAGTTCATCAAATTTATAAAAATTGTTACAAAATGGGCGAAGATGCTGTGATGGACTGCATCCTTTTATCGAAATGTTCTATTTTAATTAGAACTGCTTCTAATTTAAGCAGATGCGCAGGATATTTCAATCCAGAACTTCCAATCATTGATCTAAATTTTTTGTATGTTGAAAGAAGGAAAGGAGACTGGTAGACTGATCTCTATTATATGGGTGCATAGCTATGAAGAAAATTGTAGTAGTAGGCGGGGGAACCGGAAACTTTTCGGTCTTGCGGGGATTAAAAAATTACGACGTTGAGATCAGCGCGATTGTTTCAATGGCGGATGACGGCGGCAGCACGGGGATTTTAAGAGATGAACTGGGGGTATTGCCCCCCGGCGATGTCAGGCAGTGCTTGGTCGCTTTGTCAAACTCTTCTCGACTGATGCGCAGCTTGATGAACTACCGCTTTGAAAATGGGGGGTTGGAAGGGCATAATTTCGGGAATCTTTTATTGTCCGCACTAGAAAAAGTTACAGGCAGCTTTGAAAAGGCAGTAGAAGAAGTAAGTAAAATTTTGTTTATAAAAGGGAAAGTGATCCCTGTGACAACACACCAGGTCCGCCTTAAAATGATCCTCAATAACAGAAAAGTATTGGAAGGGGAAAAGGACATTTATCTCTCTCAAGAGATCGACCAAGGATATAAAAGTATTTACCTTGAGCCGTATCCAAAGGCCAATCCTCACGCTATCAATGAAATCATGAATGCAGACCTGGTGGTCGTTGGGCCAGGAGGTCTCCACACTTCTTTGATCCCCAATCTTTTGGTCGATGGGATCAGTGAAGCATTGCGTTCGACACAAGCGAAGAAAACATTTGTGGTCAACCTCATGAACCGCAAAGGTCAGACCACAGGATTTAAAGTGACCAACTATCTTGAAGAGATGAACCGTTTTATAGGTTCCGATATTTTTGATTTCATCATCGTGAACAATCAACAGCCTCCGCAGGAGTTGATCGAAGTGTACGCAGAAGAAGGGGATATCGTTGAAAACGATCTTAAAACGGAACGAGTGCGGCTCGCTCCTCTTCTCGGAGAGTTGAGAGAAGATCAGAAAAAAGACTTCATCAAGAGGAACCTGATCAGGCATGATCCAAAAAAATTAGCTCAGGAGTTAATGAAAATTGTTAATCATCTTTGATTTGGACGACACTCTTATCGATACGTATTCCGTTACTCAGATCAAACTTGAGGATGCCTTAAATCGGATGATTGCGGCAGGTCTAAGGGTTCCGAACGTTTATGAGGCCCTTCACATGCTCAAACGTTTAGACGGGTCTTTTATGACCGCGCGCGATACTTTGTCCGAATTTCTTGAGCTTCACGACGCCGATCCGCAGTATTTGGAGATTGGGCTCAATGAACTTTATGGGGAGATCTCTCCCGATGTCCCTGTGCATGCTTTGGATCAGGCGCACGAGGTTTTGGCCGAGTTGAGTTCTTCTCATAAACTAGTCCTGGTCACTGTCGGCAAATTAGAGAGACAAATGGAGAAAATGAAAAAAGCTGGTATTGATTCTTCGGTTTTTAGTAAGATAATTGTGTCCGAAGAACGCAACAAGAAACCTCATTACGAGGCAGTTGTTGATGAGTTCTGCGCTTCGCCATCTGAAGTTATGGTCTGTGGAGACCGTATCATGCTCGATCTTACTCCTGCCAAAGAGCTTGGATTTAAAACGATTCAGATGCGATGGGGCCGCGGTCTGGTAAATTTTGGAAATAGAAGAGATGTCGATTTTACAATCTCACGGCTTGTAGAAATTAAAGACATTCTTACAAATTTAAATTTGTAGACACCTTTTATACCACTAGGAATTGATGGCAACAAGTAATCAACTCGCACCCGGCATGACGATTTCAGTAGATGATAAAATCTACCGTGTTGAGTCATGTGTCAAAGTCACCGTCGCAAAAGGCGTTCCTTTCATTAAGACCAAGTTGAAAAATTTGATGTCTGATGAAGTTGTTGAAAAGAATTTTAAGCTCAATCAGCCGATACAGGATGTGTCTCTAGTCGAGCGCCGTCTCGAATATCTTTATATGGAAGGAAAGGACTATCTTTTTCTTGATATTGGCAATCTAGAACAGGTATTGGTACCCGCCGAGGTCATCGGAGATAAAATCAATTATCTTAAAGAAAGCACTGAACTCAAGGCAATGTTCTATGGCAATTCGATCTTTTCGGTCGAGCTGCCCCAATTCCTGGAATTGATGGTCGTAAAGACAGAGGCAAGCGATGCGGCAATACATGTGGCAAATGCAACAAAAATCGCAATCTTGGAAACAGGTGCTCGAATCGAAGTGCCCCTGTTTGTGGAATCCGGAGATATTGTAAAAGTCGATACCCAGACCAACGAGTACATCCAACGCGTTTAACTTTGGAGGAAGTTCGTGGAATTAAAACAAATTAAAGAATTAATGGCAGCGATGGAAAAAGCTGGCATTAAAAAGTTGAGCATCAAAGAAACCACCGGATTTGAATTGCAGCTCGAAAGGCATGAAGAAGGAACGCATCCTTCCGCGATTGCACATGCACCGCTTTATCCTCATGCGTATCCCCAATCAAAAGATATAGGACATCAAGGCCATTTCCCACCTCCTCCCCATTCTCATCATAGAGTTTCTGCTCATGAAGAAGTTTCCGAAAAAAGAGAAGAAAAAGTAGAAGGAAAGTTTGTGACTTCCCCAATGGTGGGAACATTTTATTCCTCTCCATCTCCCGAAGATCCTCATTTTGTCAAAGTGGGAGACCGAATCGATGAAAACACAGTCGTTTGTATCATCGAGGCGATGAAAGTGATGAACGAAGTTAAAGCCGGAATCAGCGGTATGATCGCTGAAATTTTAGTAGACAATGCCCATCCGGTTGAATTCGGTACAAAAATGTTCAGAGTCGTGTAGTCGGTCGCCTTATGCAAAAAGTATTGATTGCCAATCGTGGAGAAATTGCCGTAAGGATCATCCGGGCCTGTCATGATTTAGGCCTGCAAACAGTCGCGGTGTATTCTCAAGCTGACTCTGAAGCATTGCATGTTCTCCATGCGGATGAAGCGATTTGCATCGGCGAGCCTCCCTCCCAGAAATCCTATTTAAAAATTTCGAATATCTTGTCCGCTTGCGAAATCACGGGAGCCGACGCAGTCCATCCAGGTTTTGGCTTTTTAAGCGAAAATGCAAATTTTGCCTCCATTTGTGAAAGTTGCGGAGTGAATTTCATTGGCCCGTCCCCAAATTCCATTGCTCTCCTTGGCGACAAAGCAAAGGCAAAGGCAACTGCTAAAAATGTAAAATGCCCAGTTATCCCTGGATCGGATGGAGTCGTCTCCGATGTCAAAGAAGGACTTAAAGAGGCAAAAAAAATTGGATTTCCTGTTTTCATCAAAGCCTGTGCAGGAGGGGGAGGAAAAGGGATCAGGATAGCCCATGATCAAGATGAATTTGTCCGTCAGTTTTCCGCGGCCCGTGCAGAAGCGGAGGTGAGCTTTAACAACCCCGAAGTCTATCTTGAAAAAATGATCGTCAATCCGCGGCATATCGAAGTTCAGATCGTCGGGGACAAACATGGCAACTACGTTTATTTGGGCGAGCGCGATTGCACCATTCAAAGACGGCGACAAAAATTGATCGAAGAGGCGCCCAGCCCAATTTTAAATTCCTCCATGAGAAAAAAGATCGGTGAATATGCCGTTGCGATTGTTAAGGAAGCCAATTACCATTCTGTCGGAACAGTGGAATTTTTACTGGATGAGGATAAGAACTTCTATTTCATGGAAGTCAATACTCGGATCCAGGTGGAACATACTGTTACTGAGGAATTGACAGGCATCGACCTCGTACGAGAGCAACTCCGCATCGCAATGGGAGAAAGACTGAAAATCAAACAAAAAGACGTTGTTTTTAATGGACATGTGATCCAATGCCGGATCAACGCTGAAAATCCTGCAAACAATTTTGCGCCTTCTCCTGGAAATTTAGAATATTACATTCCTCCAGGAGGACCGCATGTGCGTGTCGATAGCGCTTGCTATTCAGGATATCGCATTCCTCCTAATTATGATTCCATGATCGCGAAATTGATCGTCAAAGGAAAGGACCGAACGGAAGCAATCGCAGTTGCCAAAAGGGCATTGAGGGAATTCCATATCGGGGGCGTTTATTCAACCATTCCATTTCATCTCTACATGTTTGACGATGAAAAGTTTTTGAATCATGATTACTTTATCAATTATATCGACCATCTTATCGCAGAAGGATGTACATTCAGCGAACAAAGTGAATAAAAAATGAAGGGAATCATTTTAGCAGCAGGCCGAGGAACTCGACTGCATCCCGTGACGCTTGTCACTTGCAAACAGCTTTTGCCGGTATACGACAAGCCGATGATCTACTATCCTTTATCAGTGCTCATGTTATCCGGCATCCAGGAAATTCTCATTATCACTACGCCCGAAGACTTGTATCGATTCAAAAGCTTATTGGGGGATGGATCGAAATTAGGAATTTCGATTTCCTACGCTTGCCAGCCTCAGCCCGAAGGAATCGCCCAAGCATTTCTCATCGGAGAATCTTTTATTGGAGAAGAGAACGTTGCTTTAATTTTGGGGGATAACATTTTCTATGGACATAACCTCGCTGATCTATTGTTTCGATGTAAACATCTTGAGAAAGGGGCGATTATTTTTGGATATGAAGTCAAAGACCCTCAACGTTATGGGGTTGTCGAATTTGATGGAGAATTCGAAGTTAAAGGCATTGTTGAAAAGCCTACAGAGCCAAAATCCCAATACGCTGTAACGGGACTCTATTTTTATGACAACGACGTCATTGAAATTGCACGAAATTTGAAGCCCTCCGGACGAGGAGAGCTTGAAATCACCGACATCAATACCGCTTATCTCAAAAGAGGGGATTTGCATCTTAAGCTTTTAGAAAGAGGCTTTGCATGGCTTGATACCGGAACGCATGAAGCGCTTCAAAAAGCATCAGCCTATGTGCAAACGATCCAGGAAAGGCAGGGAATTAAAATTGCCTGCATTGAGGAAATCGCCTATCAGAAGGAATTCATCGACGAAGAGCAATTCGCCAGACTGGCCAACGAACAGTCAAAAAGCGAATATAGCGATTATTTAATGAATATTCTGCGAAAAATCGAGCAAAAAACCATTTCAAAAGTTCTCAAGGGATGATACTTTCTGGTAATACTTTTCGATGCCATCCGCGACTTCATCCAAATCATCGGTCACAGTTAATAAGTTTAACTCATCAAGCGAGATGTTGTGCTGGCCTGCTGTTGTGTTTGTCAACCACTCCAATAATCCAGTCCAATAGGCCTTTCCTATCAAATAAATAGGAAAGTAATTGGCCTTCTTGGTCGTGATCAGTGTAAGTGCTTCGAAGAGTTCATTCAATGTGCCGAACCCTCCAGGCATGACAACAAAGGCCTTGGCATAGCGGACAAATAGAACTTTACGAACGAAAAAATACCGAAATCGAAACAGATATTTTTTGTCGATGAAAGGATTTGGCTCTTCCTCGCTTGGAAGATCGATACACAGACCACAAGAGATGCCCTGATTGGCCCTTGCTCCTTCATTTGCAGCTTCCATAATTCCAGGGCCTCCTCCTGTCACAATCGCGAACCCTTTTTGTGATATTTTACCAGCAAGAGACAACGTCATTTTATAGTAAGGATCATCTGATTTGATGCGCGAGGATCCAAAGAACACAACAGAAGGACCGATGGCCGTCATTTTTTCGAAGCCCTCGACGAATTCCGAAAGAATACGGAATACGCGCCAAGCGTCGAGGTGATAGGATTCAGGCAACGTTTTATGTTGTTCGATCATGAGTTACTTTATAAAAACTTGCCGCGCGTTTTCTTCTTATAAGGAACGTAAGCATGTTTCCCATATACCACTTCATGCAGATTTTCAATAGCCATAAATGCGCTGGGATCTTCTCGAAGAATGAGTTCTTTTAAATCCGCAAGATCAAGACGTTCTACGATGACAAACAGGATTTCCCTCGTATCGCCGGAAAATCCGCCTCTTCCATGCATGATGGTGAGCCCAAGACCGAGTTCTTTGATAATCGCTTCGGCCAGTTCTTTAGGCTTTGAAGAAATGATCAGAGCAGACTTGAGTTCATCGAGACCGACGATAACGATATCGATCATTTTGAATGCGACGATGTAGGTCATCAAAGATCTCAATGCAATATGCCAGTCCTGAAAGATCCATCCGTAAGCAGCAAAGATAAAGACATTGATAAAAAGGACAACCTGACCGACTGTGAATCCTTTTTTTCGGTTGATGATAATCGCCAGAATTTCTGTCCCATCGAGACATCCTCCATGACGGATGATGAGCCCCACGCCGATCCCTAAAATCGCACCGCCGAAAACAATGATTTCAAGCGGATCGCCGAGAAAGATGGGAGCTTTTTCAAGCACGATTAAAAAACCGGCAAACAGCACGACGGCTGCAAGCATGTGTACGACAAAGGCGCGCCGGATATAACGGAAGGCTAAATAGATAAAAGGAAGATTCAAGATAATCAGAAAATAAGAAACGTAATTCTCTCCATACAGTCGCGCTAAAATCAGGGAGATGCCCACGACTCCGCCGTCGATCAGTTGGTTTGGCAACAGGAAAATACGGATAGAGATTGCCGCGAGAAAAGCGCCAAGGGCATACCAAAAAAAACTGATTCCATGATGAGTAAGAGTTTTTTTTTGATGCATTGGCATAAATGAAAAAAGTTAAACGATTCTAGAGCTCTTCTAAATATAAAAGATTACATATGCTCGAAATCGTTGTACAGAAAAAAAGGATGCGCGGGAGACGGGACTTGAACCCGCAACTTCCGACGTGACAGGCCGGTGCTCTAACCAATTGAACTACTCCCGCATCGAGTGTTGGGCGCAACAGGACTCGAACCTATGACCACCTGTGTGTAAGACAGGCGCTCTACCAACTGAGCTATACGCCCAAAAAAAACTAAAAGAAGTATATAATTTAAGACGCAAGTGAATTTTCCACAAGGAGATTGTGATGTAAAATAGCTTTTTCGTTCCTATGATTGACAAGTCGGAACTTTTTCAGTAGGCTTTCACATGATGAAAAAACATTCTTTTATTTTAATTTGTTTGATGGCTTTTTCTATGGGATGTTCTCCCAATTCTCTTGAAGATTTCCAACATGAAGGGGAGGCCATGAATCGTGCGCTTGCCAATGATTTACGTCAGATCCGCACTAAAGAAGAACTGGTAAAAGCCATTCCAAAGCTGAAAAAAAGATATGAAAAATATGTCGAATTATTGATCGACGCCAAAGAATATCAGCAAAAACATCCTGAAGAAGAAAGACCAGAAATACAAGCCTCCGACTTGCCCAATGGAGAATTCCTTTTTTGGGAGCTGAAGCGGATCTATGCGATGGAAGGCGGCAGAGAAGCCATGGAGAAAGCCCAAAGAGAAGCCTTGATCAAATTGGACGCTTATGAAAGAAGCAAAAAATCCAATTAGTTGCCCGTGAAACGTTGTTCAAAGTGGTCTTTACGGCTTCTCAAAAGTTCTAGGTCTGTCATCTCCTTGACCTTGATAGGCACCGCGGTCAGATATCCCTCTTTTAACAAAGTAACGTCGCTTTCTTCATCTTCTTCGTGGTGCGACCATTTGCCTCCCAGCCAATAGTAACGTCTGCCTTCGGGATGAAGACGTTCATCTGGGTTATCAGTCCAATACCCTTGTCCCTGACGGGCGAGCTTGACTCCTTTGACTTGATGCGTGGAATCGGGGACATTGACATTCAAAAAGGTTCCGGAAGGAAGGGGGTGTTCCAGAACATACGTAATCACAGGATAGATATAGCGTTCGGCAACGGCATAGTTCGGCTTGTCGTAGTCGACGCATGAAAAAGCGATTCCTGGGATGTTCCGCAGAATGCCCTCTATCACTCCTCCGACTGTGCCGCTATAAAGGACATTCCGACCGGAATTTGCCCCCCGATTGATTCCTGAGACAATGAGATCGGGAACATAGTCCAAAATCACGCTCAACGCCATTTTTACACAATCAGTAGGGGTGCCTGTGATTTTCCAGGCAGGAGTATCTTTCTCCCACTTCACTGGAAAGATATGGAGAGGTTTTCTCTGGGTCGTAGCCATTCCCACGCTAGACTGTTCTATTGCGGGAGCTATGATTGACACTTCTGCCAGTTCGACAATCGCGTTCCAGAGATGTTTCAATCCCGGAGCTTCGATGCCGTCATCATTTATAATCAATATTCGAGGCTTTTTTGACATAAAGGAATTTCTTTTTCGAACACCTTATTAATTTTTAGTATATATAATGGTAATTAACATTTCAATATAAATTTTTTTAATATACTAAATTATACCAGACATGGTTCAAGGATTTGCTTCGACTTTATGTCTCGTAAAATGTGAAACAGCCACGATTGCGATCAGGCTAATGAAGAAACCTGGGAGCAAAGAGGGGATGATGATATTGAAGGATTTATCGAAATAAGGCCAGATAGCTGCAACGATTCCTCCGGATAAAATCCCAGCCCAGGCCCCATACTTATTAATCCTGTTGGAGTAAAGGGACAAAATGAGCAGCGGGCCAAATGCTGCGCCCAGTCCAGACCAAGCATAGAGAACAAGAGAATAAATCGTGCTAAACCTTCCAAAGGCTACAAAAAATGCAAGAATAGCAACCAGGATGACTCCCAATCGAGATACAAGCAAGAGCTCTTTAGAAGAGGCTGTTTTGCGTAACAACCTTTTATAGAAATCTTCGGTCAAGCTTGAAGATAGAACAAGAACTTGAGAGCTCATCGCGTTGATAGTGGCCGCGAGGATTGCGCACAGGAAAAATCCGCTGATAAAAGGAACGAAGGTCGTCCGGACCATCTGGATGAAAATTTGTTCGGGATCTTTGATGCCGGTCTTAAAGAAGGCGATCCCCACGAGGCCCACTAAGGTAGCTGCTCCAAGAGAAAGCACCATCCATGTCATCCCGATCCATTTGGATTTGGATATTTCATGTACATTTTTTATGCCCATGAATTTTGTCACGATATGGGGCTGCCCGAAATACCCAAGGCCCCATCCTGCGACCATAAAGAAAATGTCTAGCAAGGTTCTAGAATCAAAATGGGGAATCAACGAGATGGAAAGATGTTTTGCCGAGATCGCCTGTTGAACTGCAGAATATCCTCCAATCATGGACATGATATAAAAAGGCACGAAAATAACGACTAGCATGAGGAATATTCCCTGAAAGAGATCGATCCAGGCAAGAGTGGTATATCCCCCGATGAATACATATGGAACGACGATAAGAATCCCAATCATAATGCCGATATCGTAAGGGATCTGAAAAAGATTCTCGATCAACAGGCCCAGCCCGACAAGTCCCGCGGAAATATAGATGGTGTAAAAAGCAAGCTGCATCAAAGCGGTAAAAATCCGGATCAGGCCGGAAGTGTCGGCAAACCGGCTTTCAAAATAGGAAGAAAAAGTGTAGCTGTTGAATTGTTCGGTCGCTATACGAATCTTGGGCGCGACGAGCTGCCAATTTAAAAACATGAATACGAGCAGCCCTACAGCAGACCATGCCCCGATCATTCCCGAGCCAAAAACGACAGCGGGATATCCCAGGAACAGCCAGCTGCTCATATCGCTTGCATGGGCAGCCAATGCCGTCAGCCAATAGTTCAGAGACCTGCTTCCAATGATAAAATCCGCTTCCGAAAGGTGTTTTCGGTATGACAAGTATCCTATGAGGAACAGGAGTGCAAAATAGCAGATGATCGCGATGAGTTCGTAGATATATGTTGAAGCCACTAATGAGGTTCCTTTGTTGAATGGCGCGCAGCTTTATCAGAGCCGTATTGCAGGCTAGCATGGGCGAGATTGTCTCTTGCATTTGGAAACATCTGTTCTATATGAGAGAGCAAGGTCGCCGTCTGTTTCCGCATAGAATTTTGACCTACCGGGCATTGGCAGACGATCCTGGCAAAACCGTAGTATTTGGCAAATTCACTGATTTCTTGTTCAGAAATATAAATCAAAGGGCGGATAATGGTCACGCCATAATCGTACATTGGCACTTTTGGCAAGTTTGCGGCAAATTCCGCCTTATGCAACAGGTTCATCAAAAGAGTCTGTATGCTGTCCTCCCGATGATGCCCAAAAGCAATTGTGCTTATCCCTAACTTCTTGGCCGCATCGAAGATCAGCCGCCGCCTTTCCCTTGAGCAGCTATAACATTCCAGAGATTCCCTTTTTTGACTCGAAGAACAGACCACATAATTGACTCCGACCTCGCGGCAAATCCTCTTTAAGAAACTCTCTCCGACATCAGCCCCGCAGGAAAACTCCCCCTCCACATGGATAGCATGAAGTTCAAGATCGGGAAATCCTCTTCCTGAGATCGCCTTGAGCAAGAAAAGCAGGGTAAGGCTATCTTTGCCTCCACTCAACGCCACCCCAAGTTTTTGCACTCCCTCCAATAGCTTGAAATCGAACAAAGCCTTTCGGCACATGCTTTCCAGCCTTCTGCCCAGCTTCGTCCAAGGAGGATGTGCAACAGGAATCAAGTTCGGTGTGCTTTCCATTTTAAATAAAAGATTAAATGTTTTTAATTTCTCCTAGAAGAATATCTTCCGAATTGAAAACCTTCAAGAAGAGATTTCTAATTGCATCTATTATTTTTTTAAACTATCCTGTATGTTCATTTTTTTTAGGGAGAATGAATGTATAAGGTTGGTCGGAACGATCCCTGTCCATGCGGCTCGGGAAAAAAATTTAAAAAATGCCACGAACTCTTAATGGGCTCAAAGAAATTCTCTGCTCAAGTTTTATCACCAGAACAAACAGGAGAACCGCGCAACCTCACTTCTTTTTTTCAGCGCAATGTGAAGCCCCAACAAATCCTTCCCCATGAGCCACCTCCTGAAGAAAAAACCTACGATATCTAGAATATTCCCAATCACAAACTTGTTGAGCTGAATGTCTTCGTTTGTTATAAACCTTATACCGAACATGATTTAAAAATCGGTTTTGGACTGTGTCGGCATTGCCCAAAGCCGATGTTTGAATCATGTTCTGTATAGCTTCTTTTTGCTGGCGTAGCTCAATTGGCAGAGCGCCCGACTTGTAATCGGATGGTTGAGGGTTCAATTCCTTTCGCCAGCATTCCCACTACTCTGGGGGTATCGCATAGCGGCAATTGCAAGGGACTGTAAATCCCTCGTCTTCGGACTTCGTTGGTTCGAGTCCAACTGCCCCCATTTCTTATAAATAAAAGTCCGGAAAAAATTGGAGAATAGTTATGAGTGTTTTTTTAACGGGATTCATAAATCAGGCGAAATCCTGCCTATGTGGGAATCATCAAGAAGTTCAATCAACGCCAAAAACTTCCGCTGAAGTTTTTGCAGAGAATCTTTCGACATTTTCTGCAATGTCAATGAGGCACGAGGAGTACTTTGAGAATTCCATCAAAAGCGTTAAAGATATCCTTCAGACCACAGATTGCGACCTTTCAGAAACAAGCAAGAAAGCGATTGGACTTCATCTTGAAATTTTCAACAAAGCTGTGAATGAGACTCGATACTTTTCAA
>DATIJE010000101.1:0-13203 GCA_035478995.1 Rhabdochlamydiaceae bacterium
CAGCTCTTTTGCGATTCCTTGCCATTTGATCTCATACGCTTTTCCATAATAAAATTCATAGCAGCCATCTGGTACATCGTTGAGATGGGGTAAAAAAGAATTAGAACTTGCTTGTGCCGCGTCCATTCCATAGCGCCTTGCAAACCCATTTTTCACGATGAAACGGGCTGTGTACAGATGTGCAAAAAGTTCTTTCAAGTGCCGCTCCTGCAAGGGAATGATCGATGTGCTATATCCAAGTGCCGGCCTTATCCTTCCTGCTTCATCACGGCCTAATTTGGCAGATGCAAGACTAGGATGGTGCCTTAATTCAAGATATAACATTCCGTCTTCCAAATCAGAGATGATCTGTTCCGATTGTTGCTTTGCCTGATCTTTTGTAAGAAGTCTTGCAGTGGCATAATGTTTAAAACCCCATAGATCGCCATAATCTCGAATAGGGCCCGTCGTCAATGGATTGCGGATTTGAGAAAGGTTGAGCATTTCTCCAGTGACTTGATTCTGTCCGCTCATCCAAAGGCGCGCTACAGGTTCGTTCATCTGATAAATCACTACAGGAGAATACACGCCTTGAAAGGATGAATGAGGAAGCGAAATGTTGCCTTCGAACCGGATGAATGGAATGTGATCGATCCATTTTAGTTCCGGCAATTGCAGCTGCGGAGAAATATCCTGTCCTTTTTCATCTATTCCGTAAATCAATCCTCCGTAAAAATACAACGTATCTCCGGGCCTGCCCATCAATCTTTTGATGAATTGTTTTTTTCCGGGAAAAATATAAAAATATCGGGTATTGACATCCCGAATGTCCATATTTTCTCCAGTAAAAATGAAAATTCCGGAGCGTTGGACAAGGGAAGGATCGAAATAGAGATGTTTCACTGTCAAGGGAAGGTTCACGCCAAAATTCGTTTTAGAAACGACCAAACGATCTTGTTCTTTTAAAGTAGGGCGCATGGAACCGGTAGGGATCTCATAAAATTCAAACCACATTTGCCGGACCAGCACCGCAACGATCAGGGCAAAAATGATGGCGAACAGGAGATCGCGGAATTGGTCCAGGCCCGTTTTTTTCAGATGGACTGTTGCAAGAGCGAGAGCTTGTTTGCTTAAATCATGCGCTTTTTCACGGTCCCGTTCAAGAATGGCCTGTTGAAGGGACGCAAGAGAGGATTTGAGGAGTTCCCGTTCGGAAGGGGGAAGTTTCTTTTTTTTCCGTTGATAGAGATGATACACCTGTCGAAGGATCACTTTCGATTTCAGCAGGGAATGATGAGAATGCGAAGAGGATGTGAACAACGGTTTCATCTTAACTCATTTTGAGAAAAGAGATAGTTTATTCTATTGGCAGAAAGCGAGCAAGCGTTTAAAAACTTTTTGGAAAAAGGATATTTTGAAAAGTTTGAGCTCAAGCGACCGTACGGTTACATGGATCGGGTCGACCCTCATGGCAGCATGATAATAGTTTTCCGCTTGGCTTCTTTGACCGATTGCCAGGTGATAAAAGCCCATGACGACCATGAAGCCTCGAAATTCGGAATAATGAAATACTTTTTTCTCAGGGAATAAGGCCCTTAAATTAAATTTATTGTCAAAAATCAGTGGGACGGCCCGGCTCTTTCCTTTTCTCAAACACTGATCGGCATAATTGATCTTCGCAAAAAAATAATTGGGAAATTTTTCATAAGATTCTTGGATCAAGTCTTCGACTTTCTTGAGTTTTCTCAACTTGATATAAACGTAGATTAAAAGGTTGTCGACTTCCGGAATAAAAGAGTGTTGTTCTTTAAATTTTTCCAAACGATCGCAAACAGATACAGGGTCTTTATAAGAGTTTTCATATAAATCAACGAATTCTTCCAACTCTTTTCTAGAGAGTTTCTTCTCGATGTCAGAAAGCATCGGTCCATACGAGATCTCGTAAGGTTCCGAAAGCAAGTCTTCGGTGCCTTGAATGGCCGGTACAAAAATGGTCTTCAAACTATTCATATGTCCGTATTTTGCCAAAACAACCCACTTTCGAAAAAGGATGTTGTGGGAAAATTGTTGATAAGATGAGGTAAAAGTTTACCGTCAAATAGAAATTGATTGTTAAGAATGCTTGAGCCTATTTGTAAAATAATTGTTAAGAAGGATCGCAAGTGATTGAACAAAAAGAGATTAGATTGTTTGTAAAGAAATTCAGAAAGATCGCTTCAGAAGAGGACGTTTCAAGAAAATAGGTTGCGGAATGTTTGTTCATAACTGAATTCATTTAGGGTTGCTTCCATAAAAAAGGTTCTTCCGTCTCCGCATAAGCATCGGAGGCGCCTTCTCCGATCGCAACCCAACGATATTTATGATCGGATTTCAGAATGCTTTTCAAATCTTCTCGCGTGACTTCAAGAAAGACTTGGTCTTGTTGAGGTCCAGGTTTTTTCTCATATGGAACAGGAAGCGGAGGGCCGTTTACGGTTAGGTCGATTGCGAAAAGGGCAAACTTTTTGTAATAGACCGGGGCCTTTAGAGTCAGGCGGAAAGTTTCACCCAAGTTTTGGATTTTGCCTATAAATTCTGGAGGTCGATGAGGAATGGAGCCAGAAAAAGGAGAGAGGAGGCCTCTTCCGGAATCGACCACGCGGATTTTATAGGTATAATTAGCATTGCTAATGTCTATCCAATACGGAAAAGGGAAGGATTGTTTGCCTTGTCCGAAATAGAGTTCTATTTTGCAGCCCGACAGTAGAGTTTCGTCATTAGGCCAGATTCCATGCCAAACTTCATAAGAAGGCTTATCTACTTTTTTACCCTCGAAAATCATTGCAGGATACCAGATATGCCTATGGTCCATTTCACCAGGTGCAGGAGGAGGACCTATCCGTCTTTTTTGCCCTTCTGGAGTTTTAGATAGGGGAAGAGTGATCAGCTTTGTAAAAAAATGTTCTGATTCATTGAAAAAAAGCCATCCCTGTTTTGAAATGGAAAAACATTCGATCAGCTGGTCGTTTTCCAAATCAATCTCATATAAAATCCAGGAAGTATGACCGGGAGCATTAGACGCGACCCAGTTTTTCCAAGAATTTTTTAATGCGCTGCCCTGAGCGGACGGGATAGAAATTTCTTCTAATACCATTGTCGAGTTGGATAAGGAGCGAATGGACAAAATCGAATAATTTTTACTTTGTTCAGTGATGATGTAGTCTCCTGGCTGCGCTTTCAGAAGTTTCGATTTAACGGTCACAGGAAATTTATTGGCCGAATTCGCTACCTGAACAAAGGAAGGATCATCATTTATCGGTTCTGAGAAAAGAAAACCAAAGTTTATACCCAAACAAATAAAAACAATTGATAAATACATGCTGTAATTGATTTTTAATTTCATAAAAGGATATCCGATTCTTTTAAATAGAGCAATGCCTCTTGTATTGTTTCAATAGGCGGCACACGGTTTGCCGCCTTTCTATTTCAATATTTGGATCTTGGAGGATTTCAATGCCCATTTCAAGTGTTTTAATGAGATGGATCAAACGCGCCCGTTCTTTCAACATTTTGAAATCTTCTTGGGCAATGAGGGTGTCATCGGGACAGATTTCATCATCGTTTGGATCCGTTTCGTCAGGAACGTTTGCCATCTCTTCATCTTCTTCCATTTTCTCTTCAGAATCTTCATTTATTTCATCAGTTGTAAGAAAATAATCATCTACATAATAGGTCAATTCTGTCATAAGCTCGTTCAAGTACAGGTTTAAATCTCGATCGCAGAATGTATACCGAACGTTATTTGAATCCGTATGGCTGTTCTCAAAGGTATGCTCTCTTCTTTTTAGATTCTCTCCATCGCTTTGATAAACAACGGTCAAAATCAACATTCTAGGATCGATCCGATCAGGAGAAATGGATTCGGGGTCCAATATTCGAATTGTCCATTTATTTTTGAAACATCGGAGCCACGGCCTGCTGATGACAGCGACTGTCCGAAACTGGGCGTGCGGGTCTTGGATCATAAACTTGGTGCCCCAAAAATTCATCCTTGCGACAGCTACAAGGGACAGATCAGTATTAAAAATATGAAATCTGCCGGGTGAAAACCAGGTAGGGATCTTTTCTTCTATCCAGCCGATAGAATGGTTCAACCCATCGTATACATCCGCCGTTATGCCCCATGAATAGTAGTGCGCTTTTGTGGTGGCGAGCAGTTCCCCATCTGCACTTGAGAATTTGAAATTAGATCCCAAACTGATTAACTTTTTTTGAACACAGCCGATTTTTTCTGACTCTGCCTCGATTTCGAATCGGGGATTCCATGAAAACCCCTTTTCTTTGACGGTGAATGTCTGTGGAAAATGGAGCACATTACTAAATCCAGAAATGGAAAATAGAATAAAGAGGGGGATCAACAAGTTCATGAGGAGGGATTTTATTCGAAACAGTGTACAAGCTCAAGATTTTTTGTGCTGCTTGTCGCAATCATAACAGTATTTTCGTTCGAATGAAGCAGGGTCTTCGACTTGGATCGTCATATGGTGAATACGATGCTTTGATTCGATGATGCGATGCGCGTCATTCAAAGCTTGCTGCGTGTTTTTTGCCACGAGATGGACGCTTAAAGAATTATCGTTGGGGGACACGGTCCAGACATGAAGATCGTGCACTTCGGTTACTCCGGGAATTTTCTGCAGATCTCTTTGAATTGCCCTTGGATCAGAATCCAGAGGTGCTGCTTCCATTAAAATAATGACTGTCTCTTTGATAATTTTGCCGGAACTGTACAAAATCCCCAATAAAAAGAGGATCGTAATGATCGGATCGACAAGAACCCATCCGAATATCCAAATGATCACACCGCTGATGATCACTCCGATGCTGCCGAGCAGATCTCCGATCACATGGAGATAGGCTGCTTTGACGTTCAAACTATGACCTTTGGTAGGATGTAAAACTCGAACCATCATGATATTTGCGACGAGGCCGATCAAGGCAATGATAAAGACGATGTTTCCTTGAACGGGAGGTGGATTGATGATGCGGAGGATTGATTCATAGATCAGGACGAATGAAAGGGCCCATAGCGAAAGAGCACTTGCAAGTGCGCCGAGGATTTCCGCCCTTTGGTATCCGTAGCTCATGCTGGGAGTCCTCGGCCGTTTCGCGATGCGGAGGGCGATGAGGCTGAGTAGAATGGCTCCTACATCAGTGAAGAGATGAAGGGCATCGCTAATCAGTGCAAGGCTGTTCGAAATCCAGCCGCCTGCCACTTCGACAAACATAAATATAAATGCGATCCACAATGCAATCTTCAGTGCTTTGCTTTGTTCATGATGCAAATGAGGATGCGAATGGGAATGTTCAGAATGCATTTTGTGCTCTAATTTAACTAAAAGATATTTTAAGATGAGCCTAACAGTCAACTTTTATTCGTTCATGTAAATATGAGAAAGGGAAGTAAGGTGCAGTCGAAAGAATATTTCAAGTCGATTTATTGCCATTCTCTTGCGCTTCTTGTCGATTTCTATCATTTGACGATGATCTATGGCTATTGGAAAATGGGGTGGACTAAAAAAGAGGCCGCGTTCCATCTTTTCTTTAGACGGAAACCGTTCAAAGGAGAATTTGCGATCGCTGCGGGCTTGGAAGTCGCATTGGATTACATTAAAAATTTTTGTTTCACTCAAAGCGACCTCAGCTATCTGGAACAGCTCAAGGATCGGTCAGGGAAGCCTTTATTTGAGGAGGCATTCTTGAAATATCTCGAACATTTTTCTTTCTCATGCAATATCGACGCTATGGCCGAAGGAACTCCCGTGTTTCCCTACGAACCGATTGTGCGCGTCGAAGGACCGATCATCGAAGCGCAGCTTTTAGAAGCTCCCTTGTTGAACATCATCAATTTTCAAACATTGATCGCAACGAAGGCATCGAGAGTTTGCTGGGCTGCAAAGCCCGATCCCGTTGTCGAATTCGGTTTGAGAAGGGCGCAGGGGATAGATGGGGCGATTTCCGCCAGCCGGGCTGCGTTCATAGGAGGATGCGAATCGACATCTCATGTTTTGGCAGGTCAGTTATTCGGTATTCCTGTTAGAGGGACACATGCCCATAGCTGGATCATGGCCTTCGATGATGAGGAGGAATCCTTCCGAGCCTATGCCGAAGCCATGCCTAAAAATTGCATTTTTCTCGTAGACACCTTTGATTCGATAAAAGGAACAAAAAAGGCGATCAAAGTGTCCAAAGACCTCAAAGACAAAGGGGTTGAAATGGCCGGGATCAGACTGGACTCGGGAGATTTGGCCAGCTTGAGCATAGAAACGAGGAAATTATTGGATGAAGCGGGATTTCCAAATGCGCAGATCATGGCAAGCAATGAGCTGGACGAATACATTATTCAAGATCTTAAATCGCAGGGTGCGAAAATCAATATTTGGGGTGTCGGCACCCATCTTGTCACTGGCAAAGACCAGCCTGCGCTGGATGGAGTGTATAAATTGTCCGCAGTCAGGGATCCTGGTGGAAAATGGCAGCCGAGATTGAAAATATCTGAACAGCTCGCCAAGGTCAGCAATCCCGGCATTCTTCAAGTCAGACGGTTTTTTGACGATCATCAGTGTGTGGCGGATATGATCTTCGATCTCGAGACCAAACCTAGCGAAAGACCTACGATCATCGACCCTTTTGACCCTATCCATATCAAACAGGTCGATCGTTCTTTAAAATATAAAGATTTGCTCATTCCTGTCATGCGGTCGGGAAAGGTAGTTTACAATTCCCCATCTCTTGAAAAAATCCGGCAGTATTGCATCGATGAACTAGCGCAGTTTCCATCCACGCTTCGACGATTCCTCAACCCGCAGCCCTATTTCGTTGGAGTGGACAAAGTCTTTCATGATAAAAAGATAGAGATGATAGAAGAAATTAAAAGGAAAAATCGTTCATGAGAGCACTGATCCTTGTAGATTTGCAAAATGATTTTATGCCAGGCGGCGCCCTTGGAGTTCCTCATGCTGATGAAATCCTTGCGGACATCAATAAATTGATTCCAAAGTTCGATATTGTACTAGCTACATTGGATTGGCATCCTGCCGATCACGTGAGTTTTGCTTCAAGCCATCCCGGAAAAAAAGTTGGAGATGTTATACCCGTAAAAGAGATAGAACAGATCCTTTGGCCCGTGCATTGCGTCCGCAACACTTTAGGTGCGGAATTAGTGCGCGCGTTGGATAAAAATCAGATCGAAAGTCTTTTCTATAAAGGGACCGATAAGGAGATCGACAGTTATAGCGCCTTTTTTGACAATGCTCGAGGTAAGTCCACGGGATTGGATGAATTCTTGACGACAAGGGAAATATCTGAGCTTTATATCGCTGGCGTCGCTACAGATTATTGCGTGCTTTATTCTGTCCAGGATGCGATCAGCTTAGGCTATGATGTAGTTGTAGTGTCCGATTGTTGCAGGGGCATCAACCTACATCCTGACGATGAAAAACAGGCCTGGAAAAAAATGCGAGAAATTGGAGCCTCTGTGATGGCATCTAAAGAGATTAGGAACGAAGGAGAAAATGCATAGTGGAGACTTTACTAGACGCCTCCTTTAAAGAATTGCATGCTACCCCATTTCATATCTCGACCCTTGTCATTTTTGCATTGGCGATTATCCATACCTTATTGGCGAATCATTTCACCTCCCTTGCCGAACATATTTCTGAAAAGCATACCAAAAAAAGAAAAGGGAAAACCGTTTCGATCAGAGTCACTTTTACGGTCGAAATTCTCCGTTTTCTAGGAGAAGTGGAAGTGGCCTTTGCGCTATGGGCGATCCCTTTGCTCATTACAATCTTTTCTTACTATAACTGGAAAGTGGCTGTTGATTATTTGAATTCCAGGTCTTATGTAGAACCCCTATTTGTCGTTGTCATCATGTGTGTTGCATCTACACGTCCAATCATAAAAATCGCGGAATGCGGAGTGCATGGGATCGCCAAAATTTTGGGAGGATCTTCGAAAGCATGGTGGTTCACGCTATTGACTTTGGGCCCCATTTTAGGATCGTTTATCACGGAAGTGGGGGCGATGACGTTATGCGCATATATTCTGGAGCGCAGATTTTATAGGGCGAATCTGAGTAAGAGTTTTTCGTATGGGACATTGGGGCTTTTGTTCTCAAATATTTCAGTCGGCGGACTTTTCACGACCTATGCCGCACCCCCGATTTTGATCATTGCCCGTAAATGGAATTGGGACTCGTTGTACGTATTCAAGCAGTTCGGATGGAAAGCTTTTATAGGCATTGTGATTGCAAACATCGCTTATTTTTTATTTTTTCGAAAAGAATTCAACAAAATCGATAGAGTCCAAAAACAGGATGACTTGGACCATAACATCGACGATAAAAAGGGTCCCATTCCAATATGGATCGCGATCGTACACGTGCTGGTATTGGTTTGGATTGTATTTAATTCCCATTATCCTGCGATGTTCATCGGCACGTTTCTCTTGTTTTTAGGGTTTTTCCAGGCCACTCTGCCACATCAATCGGTGTTGAATATCAAGAGGCCTCTTTTAGTCGGGCTCTTCTTGGCTGGACTCATCATCCATGGAGGGATGCAAGGATGGTGGATAGAATGGATATTGGGAGGGTTGAATGAAAAGTCGGTTGTTTTTGTCGGAATGCTCCTGACAGCTTTCAACGATAACGCAGCGATCACCTATCTCGCCAGTATGATGACAAATTTAAGCGAAGCATTCAAATATTCTCTTGTAGCGACAGCGCTCGCAGGTGGAGGCCTTACTGTCATTGCAAATACACCGAATCCAGTCGGTCAAATGATCTTGAAAAAACATTTCAGGAAAGGAATATCGCCTCTGTATCTTTTCTTAGCTGCGATTGTTCCAACAGTGATCTTTTTACTCGTTTTCTTGCTTATTCGTTAAGTTGACAAGATATGCTTTTTAGGGCATAGTAATTCCAAAATTAATGGAAACTTTGATGTTTTCTTCTTTTGTAAAGTTTTTTTCTTTTCATTTTTCTCCCCATCATAGCCGCCAGGCTATGTAATTCTTCCTTTTCACATTTATCATTTCGCGTCCTAACACAAATAAT
Organism: Rhabdochlamydiaceae bacterium; assembly: GCA_035478995.1. Lineage (GTDB taxonomy): Bacteria > Chlamydiota > Chlamydiia > Chlamydiales > Rhabdochlamydiaceae > DATIJE01. Next base: position 9,074 of record DATIJE010000101.1, read on the forward strand.
ATTAAGGAAAAATTTATGGAGATAAATACTGTATCGATAAAAACAAAAGTTTCAGCCGGCCGAATTCTCAGCGGCACATTGATGATTGCAGGGACGACGGTTGGAGCGGGAATGCTGGGCATTCCACTTGTCACAGCCCCGGCGGGATTTTGGCCTGCCGCGTCTGCCACGGCATTGGTGTGGCTTTTTATGATGGCCACTGGGTTACTTTTTTTAGAGGTTGCATTATGGATGCCAAACGAAACAAACATCCTATCGATGGCATGCAGGTTTTTGGGCAACAAAGGAAAGATCGTCGTCGGTGTCATGTTTGCTTTTCTTTATTACTGTCTTATGGTGGCCTATTTTGCGGCGGGCGCACCATTAGTAACTGGTTTTTTTCATACCGTTTTAGGAATGGAGCTGCAAGGATGGACTGGGTGTGTTCTATTCGCGCTTATTTTTGGATTCGTGGTGGCCTTGGGAGTAAAATCCATTGATAGGACGAATATCATCATCACTGTCGCCATGGCAGCGGCCTTTGTAGGGTTGCTGGGGATCGGGAGCGGTTCCGTTGAAACGGCAAGATGGTCGTTTTATAATTGGACGGGTGCCTTCGTTGCTATTCCTGTACTGTTCAGCGCGTTTGGATATCACAATGTGATTCCCTCTTTGTGCACTTATCTTGGACGGGATCGACGCGTTCTCACCTTTTCAATCTTGTTCGGAACTTTGATCCCATTGATGATGTATTTACTATGGCAGTGGCTGATAATAGGGTCCATTCCACAAGAGCTCATTTTAGAGGCTAAAGCTCTCGGAAAGCCGGCAACTACCGCTTTGCAATCGGTATCAGGGAGTCCATGGATCTATACGCTGGGGCAATATTTCGCTTTTTTTGCCATTGTCACATCGATGCTCGGCGTCGCCTTTTCCATGGTGGATTTTTTAGGAGATGGATTGAAGATCGCGAGAAATGGTTTAAAGAGAGTGTTTCTGACCATTTTGACCTTCTTGCCTCCGTTTCTTTTTGCGGTTCTTGATCCATTTATTTTTGATCGCGCCCTGGGAGTTGCGGGAGGAATCGGGGAGGCATTTCTAAACGGAATTCTTCCTGTGGCATTAGTATGGATCGGCAAATACAACCAGGATCTGCCCGTGAACTCAAGATGGCTGAGCGCACGATACACCTTGGCTGTTTTGCTCATTATAAGTTTGCTGGTCATGTTTTGGGAAATCATATCTCTTCTGAAATAAAACACGGCCGATATTTCTATCGGCCGTGTTTGGAGGCACTTGGAAAGCTAGGCTCTGTTCGAGAACAGGGTTGTGCTTTCCGAGGGGGACTTACTGCTGCATTACTCTTGCAACAGCATCATCTGGAGACATTTTGTTATTGTCTGCAAAGTCCATTGCTTGTTTCTTTTGCTCAGGAGTCAATCTTAAATACTGCTGATAAGAATAAGCACTGAGTCTTGAAGCAAAAGAGCTTTCATCAGATTTTGCCATTTCTTGTTTTGCAGTTTCCATAGTTTTTCTTTGCCAAGCGGTTTCTTCGCCAGCTTGTAAAGAGATTCCTGCTGCGACGCTCATAAAAGTTGTTGCCATCAATATTGTCTTCTTCATGAAATTCCCTCTCCAGGTTAAAGGTTACAATAATACATATACAAAGTTTGAATATATTATTAAATTCTTTTTTGTCAACATCATGAGCTTTAAAAATATTGAATTTTAAAAACGAGCTGTGAGAAAGTGCTCGAGTTATTTGAAAAATGAGGAAGAACTATGAACCGATTTTTTATTTGCTGCGCATCTATTGTTTTGTGTGCTCAATCTCTCAGTTTTGCCGGAGATCTCACAGGTCGTAATGCGATTGTTACAGGAGGTTCTAGAGGAATCGGGGAAGCCTCGGTCTATGCCCTGGCCAGGGAAGGGGCAAATGTCGCGATCATTGCAAATAATAGCATTGAAGATGCTGAAGAATTGGTGAAAAAAATTAAAGATTATGGGGTAGATGCCTTCGCTTACCGGTGCGATGTTTCCAATCCGGTAGAAGTCAATCGAATGGTCGATGAAGTTGTAAAACGATGGAAGTCGGTAGATATCCTTGTCAATAATGCAGGCGTTTCAGTGTGCAAACCGGCGGAAGAATTAACTTACGAAGACTGGCATAGAATCATCGATGTCAATTTGACTGGCGTGTTTTTATGCGCACAGGCAGCGGGAAAGAGAATGATCGAACAAGGCACCGGCGGTTCGATTATCAACATCTCTTCCATGTGCGGGCACATCGTAGTGACTCCTCAAAAATCGTGCCATTATCATGCTTCGAAAGGGGGCGTTGGCATGCTGACTAAAAGTTTGGCGGTCGAATGGGCTGAATATGGAATCCGCGTCAATGCGATTTCTCCCGGATACATCAAAACAAAGATGATCGAGCCTGGAAGGGAGTTTTTTCCTTCTTGGATAGAAAGGACTCCGATGAAGACAATCGGCGATCCTGAAGACATCGCAGAAGCGGTAGTCTACTTTGCCGGTAACAAGTCTAAATTTGCCACAGGTACAGATCTGATCATCGATGGCGGATATTCCTGCCCTTAGTTCTAAAAAGGAAGAAGTATGTCAATAAGGTTTGATAATGTAGTCTGGTTTAATCGTTCTGGTCCTAACGTTCAAAATGAGATCCAGAAAAATGCAACATGTTTCCAAAATAGAAGGATGGAGATCCAAGTTAATCCTCCTGAGCGCAAAGATATCGAAGAGCTCATTTTGACAAATATAGACTATGTGAAGGAACTCCCAAACCATTTCGATAAGAATCTTTCAAAACTGGATCTAATAGACCATCCTCAAATCAACAATTATTGGTTGAAGTTTGCTTTACCCAGTATTTTTCCGAAATTGGTGTTCCTGGGCATTTATGGGTGTGAAAATGTGACAAATGATCCCTCAGCCTTTCTAGATTTGCCTCAGCTTAAGGAACTACGTCTAATAGGAACCAAATTTGAAGAATTTGCAGACATTCGTCCACTTTTAGAACGGGGGATCAGAGTCCACATAGCCACAGAAAAGAGACATTCGATTATGTACCTGGCCTTTAAATTAGCACAACGAGGTGATTTTAAAGCACTCGATCTGGTTTTAAAAACAGGCAGTTTTGTTTCGGAAGATATTTTTGAGGTCATCACCGATCCTTCTCTTCACGCAACCACTCAATTTCTGGACTGGTTTAAAAAATTGATCCACGATCCTCGATTTGACGTGAATGTCAAAGGTCATAGCAACAATACGATGCTCCATCATTTTTGTGAAAAAGGCAGATTCGTATTTACGAATATATTGTTGAACCATCCAAAGGTAGATAGAGGTGCGTTAAATTCTTTTCAGCAAACTCCCTTAGGACCTTTGACCAACTTTTTTAAAAAAAATTGACATTCTTCGATTCTTAATAAATAATTCATCGTTTCTTAACGCTCAGAAAAAGGACCTGATTATGGGAATTAAAGAAGTGACTCCGCAAAATAATTACTGCGCAGCATTGGATGCTTTATTCAATAGAACCTTGGAAAAAGAACAAGGGCCGTTCCATAAAGCAATTGAAGTGGTTTTTGATTACGTTCAAAGAAAAAGCGAAGGAAGATGTACTGCCGTTGAAGTGTTCGATAACGCCGAAAGAGCGGAGATGATCCAAGCACTGTTCGATAAATACCGGAATGGAGCCGATCTGAATACGCTCTGTCGTGATCGATTCATGGAACAGATCACAACTCATAACGATGAGAATAAAATCAATCTTAAATTCATATATAAAACCATCGTTCCTGGTGAAATCGAATGGTTTTCTAATAAGGAAGAGCTCAAGGATGCGCCTGAAGTCCTTTTATGGTTGAGAGAATTCGATGCCACAGTGATGGATCCAGTCGTAGTCTCAACCCAAAAACAAATTTTTGAGAAACTGCCTGAAGAATATCAAAGAAAATTAGCCAATTTAAGAGGAGGGATTGGCGATTATCTGATACAGGCAGCGGTGAATAAGTGGCTGAATAAGGAACAAATAGCTCTAATTATCGAGGCGATCCAGGCAAAAAGCTGGGAAAATACCTCTCAGTTGCGCTTGCATGTTCTTTTTTCAAAGGAAGAAATCGTTCCTT
>DATIJE010000102.1:0-12966 GCA_035478995.1 Rhabdochlamydiaceae bacterium
TGATAGGTACTGGATCTCAAATGATGGATGAAGTCGAAATGTTAGCAATGGATTTTCAATTTTTTAACACGCTTGAAATTGATGAAGCTAGAAATTTAGTTATTAGTGCTGTGAATGAATATCTTGCAGAAATTAATAATAATCAAGCACTGCGCCCCTATCTTGTTAATTATCCATTTGAAGCAAAAAATTTAATAATTGATATTTGGATGCGTAATCCTGATAGATCTTCTCCTGCCATTGGCCAGATTCAATTAGTATCAGCATTTAAAGGTATCATCAAATATCGCATTAAGACTCAAAACGCTATTCTTGGAAAAATCATTCACTCTGAAACTTATGAAGAAGCTATAAACCGTCTCAATGAAAAAAAGTCATATAAAATATAAGTTCAAAAATGAAAATATGTGAATGCAATTTGCATTTTTATGAGCTTCCCATGGTCCACTCTTCGGAACCGCGGCGAGGAATATTGCTGTCATTAAAGAATGAAGAAAGGCAATGCGGCTGGGGAGAGATCGCTCCTCTGCCCGGGTGGAGCAGAGAAACGTTTCAAGAAGCTTATAATCAATTGCAAGGCATCCACTTTCTGGATTGTGATTTTGGAAAGTTTGAAGAAATGGATTTGTACCCATCGGTTGCGTTTGGAATCGAATCAGCGCTTGCAAGCTTGAAACAACCTCTGGTGGATCTTTCCCCGTTGCCTTTAAGTGCTTTATTAATGGGCAATGCAAATGAAATCCTGAAAAAAGCGGATTTGATCATCAAACAAGGATACAAGACAGCCAAATTGAAAGTGGGCCAACTGTCCATCGAAGAAGCTTTCGATATTGTGAGTGAGTTAAAAGATAAAATGTTGCTTCGAATCGATGTCAATCGCGCATGGACGCTAGAGCAGTCTGTAAAATTTTTTTCACATTTTTCAAAAACTGATTTCGATTATGTGGAAGAGCCTGTCGACAATATTGAAGATTTGATCCATTTCGAATATCCGTTTGCAATGGATGAGTCACTCAGAGAAACATCAGTGGATTTTTTTTTACAGTTCGAACATCTCAAGGCGTTTATCTTCAAGCCTACTTTGAGCGGCGGTTTTTCAGAATGTCTTAAAATGAAAAAATCCGGCAAAGACATCGTTTTGAGCTCTGCCTTCGAAAGCGGAGTCGGCATTTATCACATTGCCTCTTTCATCGAAAGGCTATCTCTTCCAAAACTTCCTCTGGGTTTGGACACCTATCGTTTTTTACAAAAAGATATTTTAGAAACACCCCTGGACTTTTCCACCTCATGCCTGATACTCCCTTCGACCATCAACGTGAAGACTTAATCGCACAACAAGCTGAAAAGTCCGATTCCATCGCGATCATTTCAGATGATGGGCAATGGACTTATCGCGATCTGCACGTCCTCATTCAAAACTCCTGTTCTCAGCTCGCTGGATCGACACACTCATTTCATCCTTTCATTTGCGAAAAAAACCTGGAATCCATCGCTTTATTCTTCAGTTTGCTTCGGCTGAAAAAAATTGCCTTTCCGCTTAATGCAAAGCTTCCTGAACATCAAATTAAAGACATTCTTCAAAAGATAGAAGATCATGATTCAGTGCATGAAAAACAACTTGCCACTTTTCTGCTCACTTCAGGAAGTTCAGGAAAACCAAAAATCGCTTGCCATAGCTTAGGTAATCATTATTTCAGCGCCATGGGCTCCAATTCAGTCATCCCTCTATCCCCTAATGACCGGTGGCTTTTAACTTTGCCCCTTTACCATGTTGGAGGCCTGCAAATCCTTTTCCGATCTTTCGTGGCGTCCAGTGCGGTCGTCATCAGTAATAAACCCATGATCGAGACCCTTTTGAATAAAAAGATCACACATTTATCTCTTGTGCCAACCCAACTCTATCGCCTTCTAAATGAGGACCATTCGGTCTTAAAAAGATTGAGCTCTCAGCTCAAATGCATTTTACTGGGTGGAGGTCCTATCTCAGCTGAATTATACAAAAAAGCGATCGAGTTGGGCTTGCGTGTATGTCCTTCTTATGGTTTGACAGAGATGACTTCCCAAGTCTGCACAGATAGTTCACAATCCCCTTATTTATCGTGCGGCCGTCCTTTGCCTTTTCGGGAAGTGAAGGTGTCCGAGGATGGAGAAATCCTTGTAAAAGGGGAAACTCTGTTCCAAGGATATGTGGAAAATAGCACCCCTCTTCTAAACTTAAACGATGGGTGGTTTGCAACAGGAGATTTGGGCTCGTTCGGAGCCGACGGCACATTGCATTTTCTCGGAAGGAAAGATCATTTATTCATTTCTGGAGGAGAAAACATTCAGCCCGAAGAAATCGAAGAACATCTATTGAGGTTTCCGGGCATTGTCCAAGCAATTGTCGTCCCTTTAAATGATGAAGAATTCGGAGCCAGGCCCGTGGCATTCGTTCTTAATGAAGAAAAGTCTTTTTGCCCTGATGCCATCCGAGATTTTCTAAAAGTCTATCTCCCCTCTTATAAGGTCCCTATCCGATTTTATCCTCTGAATTGTGAAGACCGTCTCAAACCGGACCGCAGCACTCTTCGCGCTCTTGCTGCAGCTTTTGAAGAACAGAAGCAAGTTCCTTCGGCATAGGAATTTTAGATCTCGTTTTTTTGGAGACGGCTGTATGGACGATCGAAGCAGTTCCTGCTGAGACCTGATCTTCGAGCCTGATAAATTTATAATTCAAAGTGAAAGAGGAGTTTCCAAGGCGGCCAAGCTCAATGGTAATTTCTATGTCATCTCCCATTTGCAAAGGAGCCGTAAAATCTGCTTCTGCATGAACGATCGGCATCAGACAATCGCACGAGTCTACCAGGGCTGCCAAAGAAGATCCTGTCGACTTCAAATATTCTTCGAACGCTTGCACGGCAAGTCTCAGCTGTTCGGTAAAAAAAAGAACTCCGGTCGCATCAGTATCACGAAGATGTATGCTTGTCTTATATAAAAACATAGAACCCTCAAAAAATTGCAAACTTAGATTTAAAATTTATAGGAAAAAAAGTATCCTATCAATCTTATCCTGCCTTTCCAGGAAAAAGGTGCCCATGAAACACCGTATCATCTTTACTTGTATCTGCTGCATTCTCGCATCTTGCCTTTCTTCTGAAAATCGAATCGAATTCATTCATGAGTTTGCATCCGATCCGAACGACCAAGCATTTTTCGAGATTCCACTAGATTGGAATACTGAAGCAGAATTTCCCCTTTTCCATCAGATTAAACAGTTCTTGAAGGAACAACGTTTAGAAATTAGAACGACCGACCTTCAAAACTATCAAATCACACCTAAAAAAAAATCGAAAAACTACCTGATCAAATGCAAACACTGGTTCGGAATCAATCGACCTATATCAGAAAAGCTGAGCAAAGAAGTCCGTGCATTTGTTTTCTGGAATATTCCTCCATATATTAAAAAACTGGATCTTTCCGAATTGCCAAAAGAGAAGCTGGTGCTATTCATGTGGGAGTCTCCAGCGGTAGAACCCCATTTATATCAAAGAAGATATCAAAAGTTTTTTTCAAAGATCTACACATGGGACGATGACCTAGTCGACAATAAAAAATTCTTTAAGCTTTTTTATCCCGTACTGAACCCGATGGATAAAAACATCCCGAAGTTCGAAAACAAAAAACTATGCACCATGTTAATGGCAAAAAACCAAAGCAAACATCCTGATCAGCTTTATACAGAACGGGAACAAGCGATTGCATTTTTTGAACATGTTCACGATGGAGATTTTGAGTTTTTTGGGAAAGGCTGGGAATCTCAAGGTTACAAGACTTTTCGAGGATATGCCCATGATAAAATTGAAGTCTTAAAAAACTATCGTTTCTCTATTTGCTACGAAAATATGGCAGGGAAGGGGTACATCTCCGAAAAAATCTTTGATTCTTTTGCCGCGGGAAATATCCCGATTTATTTAGGAGCGACAAATATCGAAGAATACATTCCAAAACATTGTTTTATCGATCGTAGAGATTTCTCGAGTTACGAAGAACTCTATGATTTCATGAAACACATGTCTAAAAAAGAATATGAAGCCTATCTGAAAAACATAGAACATTTTCTTAGGAGTGATGCTGCCCAGCTTTTTTCAAGAAAGAATTTTATAAGGACCTTTCAGGAAGCCGTTTCATCGAACTCGTGAAATATGGATTAAAAAATTATTTTTATTTTTTTTTGAGCCCCTTCCTAATGAACTAAAACTCTAATTTTAAAACATTAATATCCTTTGCAAATTAAAAATTACCCCCCTTTCTGAGGGTTCAAGAAAGGTTGAAGGATTGTGCAAAAAAAAAAGCTGTCCTATAATCCCATCTCTTTAGCTTATCTCGGTATTTGAGAACTCCATGGACCAACACCTTTTTGAAAATCCCCAGGAACGCGATTCTTCAATGCAAAACGCAATGAATGCCGCTTGCTTTTTAGAAGAAAAACAAATGGATGAGCACGAACAATTCGTGCAATCGTTGTTGAGCGAAGGAGAAATGCACCTTTTAAAAGGGAATTTCGCAACAGGCGTGGCCCTCTTCGACAAGGTAGTCGAACTGGATCCTTCGAATCCGCGCATTTTTTTTCAACAAGGACTCGCCCTATTCGAATACGGCAACGAGGAAGGGAGAGAAAAAGTGCTTTTATTGGCTGGAAAAAAATTCAAATCAGCAGCCAATTTAAATCCGGAACATTTCGAAACCTGGCACGCATGGGGAAACGCCCTATCATTGCTAGGCTCGACTTTCCGGGAACACCATTATTTTATTGAAGCTGAAGAAAAGTATCGCAAGGCTCTCTCCCTTGCAGAAAATCAGCCTCCAGATATCCTTTCAGAGCTGTATTGGGATTACGGTGTCGTTTACGCACATCTCGCTGAACATTCCGGAGAAGCCTTGGATTTGCAACTGACCTTAGATTCTTTTCAAAAGGCCTCTTCGCTTCAGGAAAATCTCTCATCGGAATTCTGGAACGATTTTGGAAAGGCATGCCTGGAGCTCGCTTCCAGAATCAATGATACCAGATTGTATGTCAAAGCGATCAATTGCTTCAAACACGCGATCTCGACAACCACTTCATGCTATGAAGGATGGGTCCATCTTGCTAAAGCTTTGCAATTGCTCTATGACCACACCCATGATGAAGACCATTTTTCTCAGGCCAATGAATGTTTTGCTGCTGCAGCCCAGATCAGTCCGCAAGACAGTAAATTATGGCTTAATTGGGCACAGTTTCTATGTGAATCAGGAAGACGCAACCAAGACGCCAAACGGCTCCGATCGTGTATCGAGAAATGCCACCGCGCCTATGCTTGCGATCACGACGACCCTCATGTTCTCGCCATTTGGGCCGAGGCCCTCGCCCTTCTGGGTGATCTCTCCGATCGGCTGGACTTGATCTATGAGTCGCAAAATAAAATCTCGGAAGCTGCAGAGAAAAATCAGGATTCTCCAGACATCTGGTTTTCATATGGGATTTGTTTGAGCTGTTTCGGCCATTATTTCAATGACTTTGACTATTATTATCAGGCCATAGAAAAATTCCAATACGGACTGTCCATCGACCGTACTGCCGACCGATTATGGCATGGAATCGCTACTGCTTACTCAATCATAGGACAACTTGAATCGGACCACGAATCATTTGAAAGAGCATGCCGATTTTACACTAAAGCCACCGATCTGAAAGTATCGAGCTATTACATCTTTAATCATGCCTTGACCCTCTCAAAATTGGGAGAGCTGACCCATGATCAAAAATGGATCGAACAAGCCGTCTCTCAATTCGAACGCGCTTTGAACCTTCAAAAAAATGCGGTCTACATCCATCCTGAATGGCTTTTCCAATACGCCTGCACCTTGGACATGCTTGGAGATTTCTATGAAGAAGATTTCTATTATTTGAGAACCATCGAGATCCTTTCCCATGTCCTCATGATCGATCCCGATTTTCCCCAAGTGCACCATCGGTTGGCCCTTGCTTTCTCGCATCTGGGAGAGCTGTTGGGAGAAGTGGATCAATTCTACCGCGCCGTACACCACTTCCGCCATGCCGCAAAACACGATGAAGAAAACGACCAGATCATTTTAGATTGGGGACTGACCTTGATTAACATCGGCCAGCACAGTTCCGATCATGCTGAAGCAGACCAACTATACAGAGAAGCAGAACATAAAATGACCTTGGCGGCAAGGCTTGGAAATGTACAGGCCTATTATCATCTCGGCTGTCTGTATTCTATTTTGGGACAATATGAAAAAGCGATGCGCTTTATCGAAAAAGCAGACGAGTTCGATGCCCTTCCACCTCTAGATGAGATCCACCAAGACGACTGGCTGGATGGACTGCGCTCTACTATCGACTTCAGGGAATTCCTCTCCCAGCTTGAAAAACGCCCCAATCTTCAGGAAGAGAGATAGATTATTATTTGAGCTGTTCCAGATGATCTTCAATTGCCTGTAAAGTCTTGGCGCTGACATGATGTTCGATCCCTTCGACATCTGTTGCTACAACCTCTTTAGGAACGCCAAGCTTTAACAAAAAAGCTGAAAGAATCAGATGCCTTTTCTGAGAAAAGACTGCAGTTTCTTTGCCTTTCAGAGTAAGCTCGAGAAAGTTCCGGTTTTTTGTCACATAACCATCTCGAATCAATCTTTTGATCGTTTTCAGGACTGTCACATGAGAGATGCCCATTTTCCTGGCAACGTCGCACACACGCACTTGTTCCTGGATTTTGATTAGATCAGCAATTAGCTCTGTATAATCTTCGGCACTCTCGCAAACTCGATGGATTCTTCGAGTTTCTCTAAATGGGATCGCTCTATTTTCCATGACGGCGTTTATAGCATAAATCTCTTTCGGCAACCATTTTTTTATTGATTGTAACCAAGGCTACATGTAGCTTATGCTACATTAAAATTTTTGCTATTGGAGCAATCAATGAGTTTGATCATTCGGATGGATCTACAAACGGTTCAAGATGCGCAGAAATTAAACTGCAATTCCGAACCGAGAAAAAAATTTGAACTGGAAAATATTTTACAAACCACACTGCAACAAATTGAGCAGGAAAAGAAAATCGATCTTTCTATCAGAAATAGCATTGGTTTTACTGGACGCCTATTGATAAAAGAGGCTCGAGACAATCCTACAACTACGGCGGCAAAGGCTTCACTAGTCATTTTTTCAATCATCTGTTTGCATCCTACCGTCATCGGGTCGATTGCATGCCTGAATGAATACCGGCTTGAAAATTACAATGATATTTATTCTTCAGATCTAACAATAGCAACGACAGCAACCCAATCGTTCACCAATACTGGACAAGGGATCACATTCTTATTACAAAACATGCAATTTGTTTATTACACTTCCAAATGGCTGTTGACCAATGCCTACGAATCAGGAAAATTTGCTGCAATTGAATCGATCTATTACAAATGCATCCAGCAACTATCTTCTGAAGAAGAGAAAGAATTCATTCGAGGTCTACAAAAATATGAATTTTTGCTTGGTAAAGCCTCTCCAGAGAAACTTCGTATTAAATTCAAAACAACAATGGATTTAGAAGGCATGACAAAAGAGATCGAAGAAGAAAAAAGGAAGAAGTATTCTATTGGGAATCTAACCTGTTTGACCCTAAGAGCATTTTTACCAGAGACAAAGAAAGCTCCTATGGCAACATTTGTAAAAACATCGTTGATCGCGCTTGCAGGATTATCTCTGCATCCCCTTATGCTAGGCGCGGTCGCGTGCATCAATACGTATCGTATTGTGGATTCTAAGGATTTGTATTCTTCAGATCTCGCTAAAGCCAACTCAGCAACTCAAACCGATGCGAATACAGGACACTTCGTGGAATATACAGTAGCTGCAGCTTTGCTTGCAGGTCTATCGATTAAAAATCTCTTTAACAATAGTTACCAGAAAGTGTTAAGAGAGGAAATCAATACAATATATGATAAATACATCAAGGATGAAAGTCTTAACAACAAAGAAAGCGACTACTTTTATAGACTAAAACAGATCGAGCTCGCACGTCATGGTTTTCTTGTAACAGACCCTTAAGGAGCAAAGAAAGATGCTACAATGTTAGACTTTGTAGATAAATAACGGCGGATTGCTTCAATTCTTTGTTCATCTGTAAAGGCATCTTTAACAAAACAATCCGAATCGCTCAGTTTTTCGGGCAAAGAACAGATCTGACAAAGCTCCTTATAGATCGCATTCCGTTGGTATTTTGGAAGGCTTTTAAAATGCCTCACTGCAGAAGCAGGATCTGTTTTAAATTCAAAAATGATACGATCCAAAGCAGCTAATGAAGTACCAAAATCCCAGACCTTGACCTTTTGATCATCCCAAGATCCGGCAAATAGACGATTATCTATAACTTGCAAACAATTGACAGGCGCATTGTTTGTCAGCGTGTGAAGACATTGCATCGTTTTCAAACTCCAAATTTTGATCGTCTTATCTCTAGAGCCGGAGAAAAGAAGATGTCCTTCAACTTGCATACAGTCAATCGTATCAGTATGTCCTTCCAAAGTAGCCAGACACTCCTTTGCCTTCAAATCCCAGACTTTGATGGTATTATCCGAAGATCCAGAAATAAGGAAATTTCCTATCACCTGCAAACAATGAGTGGACCATCTATGCCCAATAAGCGTCCCCTTACACTCCATGGTATTCAAATCCAAGATCCCAATATCACCGTTCACCGAATATCCGGAATAAAGAAGATCCCCTACAACTTGAAAACAATAAATAGAGTGGTTATCCAATAATCTGGGTTGAGAGCCTTCGCTTTTTAAATCCAAGACCCAGAAAGTTCCATAAATCCATGATCCAAAAAAAAGACGATCTCCTTCAACTTGCAGGGTGCTAATCCTGTTATACATGCTATTGAATGTTCTCTGACACTTCATTGTGTTCAAATCCCAGATCTGCGTGTCTCCTTGACTTCCTGCGGCAAAAAGAAGATTGTTTTCGACTCGCAGATTAGTGACATGAAAACCTGTGTTTATTACTTTATCGAGTCTATTCTCCTTGTTGATATCCCAAAACTTGATGACCCCATCTTCATCTATATAAATAAGAGTCGGTTCTCCATTGTATCTTATCACTTGCCAGCAATCAGACGTAACGACGAGTTTTACAGTCGATCCTTGTTCCATGTGATAGTCCAACATTTTTTGAGAAAGGATGGAAGCATGAGGTTCCCAGAATATATCATTCTTTTTGCAAAATTCCTTTAAAAAGCGATTGCATCGAGCCACACGACATAGATCTTCAACTGTTACAAAAGAAAGGATGTTTTTTAGAGCCTCATTGGGCAGGCAGGATAAATCTCCGAGTCCGCATTGATCGATGGACATCAGTTCTTGCGGAGGATTTGGTTGCAGAACAACCGAGACACACCAGGAATGGACCCTTTTCCAAATCGCTTTTACATTTTTTAATGATTGGAGATCGTCAGGATCTTGCTCTTTTTGCGCTTTTAACTTTAGTTTAAGGTCTTTCATTTCAAGACTGTATTGTTCAAGAATATTTAGAGCTGTTGGAATTGCTTGGTCTGGGAAAGAAGCGGCATTGATTTGCTTCTCCAAAATCTTCAAATCTTTCTTGATGAATTCCATTCTCGCTGAAAGTGAGTTGATACCCATTTTATTTCCTAATTTTATTAAAAAATGATTATGATTAATATATTTTACATTATTATTTATAATTTTTCAATAAAACTAAATTATAAAATTATTTCTATACCTCCAGGAGTAAAACATTGTTTGATTCTTAAAAGTCACAGGCTCATAACTCTCTTTGGATTTTAATTTTAGGGTGTGCTATCTTGGTCTTTTTTATTTATTTTTTGAGGCATCTTCCACCATGGATAAAAGAGCTATTGTATTTGTCATCGTCTTGACCGCCTGTTTATTTTTTGTAAACCAATGGTTCGGTTCCAAGGACAAAGAAAGAAGAATGCAGCACGTTCAAAAAGAACAGGTCCAAAGACAGGAATTGCAAGAAAAAATAGCAAAAGACGCTGCCGCCCGCACGGCTCCTTTATCTCAGATCCCTGTTGTGGAAGTATTCATCGATCCCCAAGGCAAAGATTGTGTCGCAGAAGCGGTTAAAATCGATGGACAATATCTTCTGTTAGCATGGACCACTCCCCTTCCAGAACATCTTTATACCTCGATTGGCGACGGAAAGTTCGAGCGTATTTTTTTGCGGATCGACACTAAAAGTAAAATGGCCCCATCATTGTATTCTTCCGATCCTCAAGCAGCTCTTCCCGTGGCCTATCTACCTGAAATCGGATCTTCCGACCTTCAAATCGTCTATTTTACAGAGAATGTCAACCCTCACGTCGCTTTGGCAGTCTATGAGGAAGGGACCCTCTATTTTCCCTTAGGAAAAATCCAATATCCCGGCATCGCCTTGTACAAAGGAAAAACGGGATACCTTCCCTATGGAGTATACGATCCTTCAAAGTCGCGGGTGAAACAGTTGGAAGAATATGCCTATTTCGGCGGCAACCTCTCTCCTCAATTTTTTGGAGTGACTGAAGAAACCGCAAGCCGGGAACAACAATTTTATGTTTTGGAAAACGCATTTCAGCAATTGGTATTTTCCAATATAGGCGGTGCCTTATCGGAGATCAATCTTCCCTTTCGCACCGATGAAAATAAGGAAAGCGTCGTCAGGGAAATTGGATTTGACAGGACATTTGCCAAGGATTACGTCAATAATGATTTTTTCCCATCTTTTCCTTACCAGATCGTCAAAACAGAGGGTGCCGCTCCAACTGTGGTTAAAGTCGGCAAAGGAAAACTCGGAGGCTATTATCCTCTGGTAAGAAGAAGCGTTCTTGGATCCGGTGGACATATTACCCATGGCGTCCCACCTCACTATTATGCATGCAACATTGTTTCCGATGATCCAACGACCGCTGCCATTCCCTATAAAGTGCGCCGTTTTGAAAAAAACTTGATCGAATTTGAAGGGGTAGAAGGGACAAGAAGGATCATCAAAACGTTTTCTTTTCCAAAAAATCCTCACGATTCTCCTTATTGCTTCGATGTCTCTGTAAAAATCGAGGGAGATGCCCGCGGACTGTATATTACATCAGGCATTCCGGAAGTCGAGCTCATCTCCGGCAACTTCTCCCCTGCTCTTAAATATCGGATCACTCGAAACGGCAAATCTGTCGTGGAAAAACTCGATCTTCCAAAAACCACGACAACTCTTAATTCTGTACAGCCTGATTGGGTCTGCAACTCCAATGGTTTTATGGGCATTATCGTAGATCCTCTGACGGAAATTGGATCTGGCTTAACTACATTCAATATTCCTGGCAATCTCGATCCAACAAGACTGAGTCTGATCGATTCTCAATATCACATCTATCCGACGGATAAATATCCGGGGTATGAAATGCATTTGCCTCTGCCTGTTTCTGCTCAAACGACTAAATTCAGAGTGTTTGCCGGACCATTCGATACTACCACTTTGAAACGTGTCGATGCCTCCTATTCAAATCCTGCCACAGGCTACAATCCAGATTATGTCTCTTGCCAAAGTTTCCACGGCTGGTTCTCTTTTATTTCAGAGCCCTTTGCCCAATTCCTCTTCATCCTCATGAAATTTTTCCATAAAATCACTTTCTCCTGGGGAGTCTCTATTATTCTTCTGACCATTGTTCTTCGGATCATGCTCTATCCCCTAAATGCATGGTCGATCCGATCCACCACCCGTATGCAGGAAATCTCACCCCAGGTCACTGCTATTCAGGAAAAACATAAAAAGGATCCAAAACGGGCTCAAATGGAAGTCATGAACCTGTATCGTGAAAAAGGGGTCAATCCACTGACCGGATGTTTGCCTCTTTTAATCCAAATGCCCTTTTTAATAGGAATGTTCGATCTTCTTAAATCGTCTTTTGAATTAAGAGGTGTCAGTTTCATTCCCGGATGGATCGACAACTTGACCGCGCCGGATGTATTATTTACCTGGAGTTATCCTATTTTCTTCATCGGTACGCAATTTCATCTTTTGCCTATTCTTCTTGGCCTTGTGATGTATGTTCAACAGAAATTCACTTCCGCTATCTCAAAAAATCAACGCGTGTTGACTGACCAGCAAAAACAGCAGAAATTTATGGGCAACATCATGGTCATTGTATTCGCTGTGATGTTCTATCATTTCCCATCAGGATTGAATATTTACTGGCTTTCGTCCATGCTGCTCGGCATCCTCCAGCAATGGTACATGACCAAAAAAAAAGCTAATAAACCTGTAGTATTATCTAATAAAAGCTGATAAAGCTTTATTAGATTGATATTGAAAGAGTCAAAATAATGCAGGCGTGGGAAGAATTTCTTAAAGAACAAGAGCTAGCTTTAGGCTACGAGACCACTAAAAAATGGCTCCGTTCTTTGACTATTGCTCATTTTGATGCTTGCAATTTGTATCTTGAGGCAAAGGATGCCTTTCACGTCCTTTGGTTCGAAGAGCATATTCGGCCTAAAGTGCGTTTGCTCCTGGTCAACAACAATAACCATCCCATAAAAGTACATTTGACTGTAGGAGGAGAAAATTCCTTAACGCAAGTCAATAAAAACCTGAATCAAAAGAAAAAAAACAAACATAATAAAACTGATTCACTTGCGCGAACTCTAGACTTTTCTCCTGATACGATCGATCCTAACGCCAACTTTGGAAATTTTCTTGCAACGGATTCAAATCAGGTTTCTTTTAAACTGCTGTCCAGTTTAGGAAATCTTCAAGGGCAAAACAACGACGCTACCTCAGTCCATCTTGCTACCTTCAACCCCATTTATATTTATGGAGGGAGCGGCGTAGGAAAAACACATTTATTGATGGCTGTCGCAAATTGCCTTAGATTAAGCAATCTGCATGTTTTTTATGTTCGTTCTGAAACATTT
>DATIJE010000103.1:0-49959 GCA_035478995.1 Rhabdochlamydiaceae bacterium
CGAAAAGCACCAAAGCTGACCTTGATACCCTGTAGATTTTCAGTCATGCTTCCGCCTGTTTGAAGGCAAGATATTGAATAGTCTTTCTCCATTTTTTTGGTTACTTCCTCAACAACCTGATCCACTCTAGTCCTGAGATCACACGACTCATCGGCATTCAGTTGACCAACTATCGGTAATAAACATAATGAGAGTAAAAATTTAATTTTTCTTAGCACATTAACCTTAAAGTATGTTTTTTGATTCTTTGAATGTTTTCTTATTCGCCTGTACTAATTTGCATCCCTCTTCAAAGGGTTCGTCAAAGGAGTACAACCTGCATATCCTCCCAAATAGTATTCTGATTTGGTACTGATTCGTCAAGTAATTCAATATTATAGTCAGAATCGTTTTGCATATTCATAAGTGATGCGATCTTTTTTGGAGTAATAGTCAATACTTGATTTTACTAAATTTAACGGCATAGGCTTTTCTGGAGCTAATCCTATATAATCCATGTGATATTTAATAAACTTTTGGTCGAATTTTCCCATTTTTTGTATTGCAAGTACAGATAAAGCGCCACTTTTACTATGACCTAAA
This sequence comes from Rhabdochlamydiaceae bacterium, assembly GCA_035478995.1. GTDB lineage: Bacteria > Chlamydiota > Chlamydiia > Chlamydiales > Rhabdochlamydiaceae > DATIJE01. The sequence continues at coordinate 583 of DATIJE010000103.1, forward strand.
TGAACCCACGGTAAATTTGGTTTTACAGCGCTTAATGTATAGGAAGTGATTTCAAAAAATTGTCGCAGAATAGCAGCATTGAGAGTTTCGGTGCCATTTTTAATTTCGTCTCTTGCACGTAACAAACTCCTAATAGGGATTCTGTAATGCAGTCCTATCGTTAGAGCTTTTTTATGTCCTTTCTTGTGAAGCGAGCGAGTTGCCTTGCAAAGATCATCAAAAGTATTATTCATGCCGTTTACAAAAGTGTGTAATGCTATGGCTCTTCGATGTAATTCATCAAAATGATCAAATAAATTGACCCGATCATTTGCCTTTTCATAATCAGTATAATCCAGCAAATGAATGTCCTCAAAGATGACTACAGCATCTGTCTGAGCACTAAAATCAAAATTGTCCATAGCATTCAGCTTAATAAATATTAAAGATAAAGAAAAAGGAAAGATTAATAAGATTTTCATCTTGTTTTGTATTCCAAATCTAAAGCTAAAAAAATTAAATCACTTTGTATTTTATTCACTTAAACCATATTGGACATTTAATTTATTAATTCTCTCTTTTAATGCATTTTGCATTGTATTGCTCATGATATCATAATCCTTTCCTGAATCATCCTTTGAGCTTGCTTTTTCATATTGAATGCTAGTACATTCAGATTTGTTTGAAAGTTTTTTTGCAAATGTGTTATTACCATCTGATTTAATGATTTTTTGAGCTTCTTCAAATGGTTCCTGATGAAGAAATACAAATTTATCAGTTTTAGGGTTATTAACTTTATAACGAAGAATTCCTCTAACCTGGAATGTATACGCTAAACTTCCATCAGAATAATAGCTATCATCGGGTTGTCTAAAAGATAAAGAAATTTCAACACGATGAGTAGGGAAGGGAAATTCTCTGAGAAAAGGATATAATTTTTTGTCTTGATTGATTAATTCTGTTAATCTTTGAGTAGCTCTAACTTCAATTTCTCTGGCTTCTTTGACGGATCCCTTGCGGTAAGCAACAAAACACAATTCGATAGCCTCCAGATCGTTAGGCATACTACCTCCTGTTCCGATACAATCTAAATCGTAATTGTCCTCCATTTCTTTAATTACGATCTGTGCTATATCCATTGCATGACTACGAAAATCAAAATTTTCGATAGCATTTAGTTGAAAAACTATCGATATTAAACATGAAGAGAATAGAAACTTTAGTTTATTTAAAGTCATAATAATAAAAATTATAATTTGCAGTTATTTATTTATTTTGCTTTTATTTTGAATAATTTTCTGGGCTTCTTCGAATGATTCGGAATAGATAGATTTTAAGTCGGATGTCCGTGAATCAAAAGAGTTGTAATGAATACCTGCATAACTTGTTACATGCGCTAAATCTGGATAATAATTATTGTCTGGTTGTCTAAAATACAATGAAATATAAACTTTTTCATATGGAAAAGGGAATGTATCTAGATAGGGACGCAATTTTTTATCTTTATTGATCAGATCAGTGATTTTTTGAATGATTTGCACTACAATTTCACGGGCTTCTTGAATTGAGCTTTGATGATAAGCGACAAAGCTAATGGAAATTTCGCACAATTTTTTACGCTGGTAATACAAGCCATCCTTTATTGTGCCTCCTTTGCAATGAATAGGATATTTCTTCTCTATTTCTTCAATCACAGGATCGATGTTCCTATCTATGCGAGCTCTTAATTCAGAATCGTTCATAGTATTAAGTTTGAAAAATATTAATGATAAAGGCAAGAGCAATAATAAGGTTAATAAAATTTTAATTTTATTTTTCATTGTTTTCATTACCTGATTGAATGATTTTTTGCGCTTCTTCAAATGTTTCTTGATGAAGATCTACAAACTTATTAGTTATTGGATCATTTGTTGTATAATAGAGAATCCCTTTAATATGAGAAACGGAATCCAAACTTCCATCGGAGTATTGCTTTCCATCGGGTTGCAAAAAAGATAAAGAAATGCCTACTCGATGTGTTGGAAAAGGAAACTCTCTGAAAAATGGGTGCAATCTTTTATCTTGATTAATTAATTCTGTTAATCTTTGAATCGCCTTAACTTCAATTCCTCGCGCTTCTTTAATCGACCCTTTGCGATAAGCGATAAAATACAATTCTATTGCTTCTAAATCATCAGACATACGTCCCCCCTTTCCGAAACAATGAAAATCATAATTTTCTGCCATTTCTTTAATTACAATCCGTCCTATCTCATTTACATGCGTACGAAAATCAAAATTGTCCATGGCATTTACCTTCAAAATTAATGATAATAAAATTAATATTAAATAGGTTTTAATTTTATTTAGAACCATACACACCATATTGTTTGTTTAAATCACTTATTCTTTTCTTTAATCCGAATTGCAATGTGTTTCCCTTAATACCATGATCCTTTCCCCAAGAACAGTCTTCTTTTGGAGTTATTTGATCAAGTTGAATAATATTGTAATCTGGATGGTATAAATATTCTTTTGCATACTCCAACGTAACACCATCATTTTTTGAATAAAAATCAATATTAGATTTTACATATTCTTTAGACATCGGTATTCCAGGAGCTAGGCCGATATAGTCCATATGATTTTTGATGTATTCGACATGAGAACTTTCCATTTGTCTTTTGATTGCAAGGACTGTTAATGCGCCTCCCTCGCTATGTGCACCATGATACCAGTGTATGTCAGTTTGAGTAGAGCTTAAAGAATCAGTTATGAGCGTTAAAAATCGACGCGCAACGGCAACATTTTTAGTTTCTTTACCTTCTTTTATTTCTTTACGTGCACGTGAAACATCTTTTATTGTACCTTCAGACCGATTATATAATCCGATAGTCAAGGCGTCAGGATGGCCATGCGAATGAAGTGCTTCGGTTGCTTTACGCATATCATCAACAGAATTCCGAATCCCATTTATATAAGTTTGTACGCAGGATGATCTTTCAATAAGTTCGTCGAGATGATCGAATAAATTGATGCGGTCGTTCTGCATCTCATATTCTGAAAAATGAAGATTATAAATATCTTTATGAAAAACGACTGCATCAACTTCGATTTTGCCAAAATAACCGTTAAAATGGGCTTCATCGTTAAATGGACGGCTAATTTCTGAAATAGGGCAAAAAAATCCATACTCGCCTTGAACCAGAGTATTTGGTGAGTCCTTGTCATTATTGAAAAAATTGAAAAAATTTCCCCATAGGCCAAAAACATCGAGGCGGTTGGTTGGGTTGTTGAGGACGTAGGCGTAGAGATTTGGTCCATCGGTGAATCCTGAGGGGTCGGGAGTTAGCCAGCGGCCGAGTTCGGGGTCGTAGAAGCGGAGACCGAAGAAGAAAAGTCCTTCTTCTGAGCGCTTGGATGCAAAGCGCCAGGGATTGGTGGGGTTTGTGGAAGAAGTTTCACGGCCGAAGGCGTCGATGTTGTAGCTTTCTGCAAGAGTGCCATCGGGAGCAATGATGGCGATGATGTTGCCCACAGAATCGTGCAAGGGAGCATAGACTGTGTGTTTAAGTTCTAGAGCAACTGCTGCGCCAATATCTCCTTTTATTCCTAGGCCAAGGACTTTGAGTTGGAGAATATCTCCGGAAGGGACAAGGGCGCCAATTTCATAGTCTTGATCGTAAAGATAGAATACCTTGTCCCGTACCCAGACGTTGTTTTGGAAGATCTTGATGTCTTTTGATAGAAGTCGGGAAAAGGAATCATAAAAATATCTGATTTCTCTAGAGGGCGAAGTAATGGTCAACAATCGACCTAAGGCATCGTATGTATAACTGATACTGTCATTGCATGCTGGAGATCGAGAGATGGGATTTCCATTGGAATCGTAGGTCAGTTTACAGTCGGCGATTTCGGTGATTTGATTGAGATCGTTGGTCGCTGCTTCAGCGGGATTGCCAAGAGAGTCAAAATGATAGCTTTTATTACCTTCTTTTTGCAGCTGATTAAGAGGATCGTAATCGAAATCTCGATCGCCGTTTAGGCTGTTGCTGACATAGGTGACAAGTCCTGAAGGACCATATTGAATGGAGTGATTAAGCCACTTGCATGTTTGGGAGGCAAACCGTTCGAGCAGGTCCCGAGAGGATGTCAATGTCCCTAGATTGTTGATCAATTGCTCATCCGTGACATGGCCATTCTGGTCAAATTGTGCATATTCATGTTCGTATTGCAGGATGCCATCGGAGGAATAACGCTGTACCTTGACTAGATGCGCGCCATGATATGCATACTGGATAGAGGAACCATCATGCAAAATCAAAGCGCTGCAGCGCCCATGGACATCATAATGCCATTTCAGTGAGATGCCGCAGGGATTTGTCTCGGCGATAAGCTGTCCAAAAAGATTGTAGATCCGTTCATGTTGTGTATCTTGGACTAAGTCCTCGATAAGAACTGGCTTGGAACCATTGTCATAGTGATAGCAATAGTGGATTGTTTTATCGGAGCTTGAGTACTCTCTAAAGCGGCCGAGACAATCGTAAGCATAGGAGAAGATAGTTCCGTCTGGTAGAGTTTTTTTGATGATCCGGCCCATCCGATCATAGCTGTAATGGGTCATTTTCTGACCCGCTTCAATCTCTTTGATTACCCGTCCGCAACTATCATGCTCCCATTGACATGAGATCGTTTTGATTGGTGTGTTATCGAGATAAACGGAAGAGATGCGCTGGGTTCTGTTCCCGGAACGGTCATAGAAAAATTGTTCATCAGATACTTTTTGGCCTTCTGGATCTTTTTTTTCAACATGGGCCAAACGTTGCTGGATATCGTAAGTCTCGACTGTTTGATTTCCAAGAGGATCGATCGTGGTCTTTTGCAGGACGGTTTGGTAGAGTTCGTTCCTGAAGTAATCATCGTAGATATACTGAGTGACATGAGAAAGGGGATCGGTATGTCGGATGAGGCGTCCTTCTCCGTCGTAGGCAAAGAGGTCTATGGCTTCTCCTTGCGAAGTGATGCGTATCGCTTTTTCTTTACGGCCGTTGGCATCGTAGAAAAACTGCATCTGGTTTTCACGGGGATAGCCTTCTTGCTCATCCCATTCTTGTACAACACGTCCAGCAACATCATGGATCTGAACATGCGTCAGCCCTTTTTCTGAGGATTTTTCTAAAAAACCTAATGCATCGTAAGAATACGTTTTGATGCGGCCTTCTGCTTCTTCAGTGATTTTTCGACCTGATCCATCATATTTAAAATGAGTAGTAAGGCCGTTGGCATCCGTATGCTTAAGAAGGACAAAAGCATTGTAAGTCCACGTTTCTACAGCGACAAGTTCTCCTTTTCGATTGTATGTTTCTTTGCAAGTGACATGGGAAAGGGCATCATAGGAAAAGCATTCTTGTGTTCCATCAGGATGGATGGTTTTGGCCAAGTTGCCATTGATAGTGTATTCAAGCCGTGTCTCTGTTCCATCCGGACGAATAATGCAGATAGGCTTACGCAAAGCATTGTATGAAGTATGCGTTGAGATGCTTTGAGAATTTGAAACGATGATTACATTGCCTTGGATGTCATAAGTAAACAACATCATGGGATGGTAGAATGTTCTCAAATCGTCGTACATGATAGGAAATTGTGTGTTCAGACAATGGCCAAAGCAGTCATATGTATTTACAGTCTTATAGCCTCTGAAATCTGTTTGGCTGAGAAGATGCCCTTTTATGTCATAACTGTTGGTAGTTACCGTCTCATGACCGTTAGAATCGATCTTCGTGAGCACGGTTACATTGCCTGCGGAGTTATAAGAGAACTTCTGAATGGGCTTGCCCGGCTCGTGCGATGTGATCAACCTGTCTTCATCATCGTAGACAAATACACTCTTGCGACCGAGAGGATCTGTTTGGGAAATGACGTTGCCATGGGAATCGTATTCTGTTTGAAGGGTGTATCGATGTTGAAGATCAGAATCGTAAACCGTCTCTGCGATTACTTGGCGATGTGAAGAATAGGTAAACTCAATTTTGCGCAGCAGAACTTCTTTGTTAGTCTGAGGATCAAGGGTCTTTTCTGTTATGCTCTTAACGAGTCCGGAATCGGAATCAAGTTCGTATTGCTTGTGATTACGGATGGTTACGCCGGTCAAGTCATAAAGATCCTTTTCGGATCCATCATCTCTGATTTCTCCTACCAGGAGGTTGTCTGAATTATAATATTTGAATTCACGGAGCAAGACTTTGCCTTTATCGCATGTAAACTTGCTCATCACGAGGTCTGTTCCTGGAAGATAGGTGTAGCGGTAAGTGACGCCCCCTTCCTCTTCTTCAATCAATGGAACATTGAATTGGCTATCATAAGTATAACGCTTGAGATAACATTCGGCTCCTTGTAATCGGCCCTCGTCATCATGTGTGAACGGACCCGTGGCCTTGCCCGTGAGATTGCCCCAAAAGGATTCTTCTATGACGTTTCCGGCTTCATCATATTGGAATGTCTTCGATAAAACAGGCTGTCTTTGATTGTCCAACATGATCTTGGCTTTAAGATAAGGACCATTCCAAATCAATTTGAGTGAGCTGGACAACTGGTCATTTTCATCATGATAATCGACATGATCGAGTTTTCCAGAGGTGTGATAGTGTTTGATAAGAAGGTTGTTTACATCCCGTACTTCGGTGAGCCCATCACTGTAGGAAAAAGTGGCGACTGGGACCATTTCTCCATTAGGACTGATAGGAGCCTGGAGCTGGCGCACCTTGTCCATATCGAAAGTCTTTGTCCTCTTGTTTTTTTTTCGCTTTTTTTTGTCTTTTTCTTTTGGGGGAACGTAATAGCTAGAACGTAGAATCGATTTACCAGCGATCTTTACTTCATTGACTCTGGCTCCGGTGCCTTCGCGACCCCCTTCATACCCCGCTTCGATTCGCGAACGGCTGTTGCTGAGCACATCTGCAAGATAATCCCGATCTTTCGCATTGACGCCTTTGTAAAGGATAGTTTGGTTATCCGACGTTGTGGCAGTGAATTCAAAAGGAGTTTGTTTCGTTGAGTGCATATCGAAATTAATCCAACAGAATGTCTTGGATTCATCTGGACTACGTGCGGAAATGCGATTAAGCCGTTTTTTGTGATCGTAATCGTATCTAATTTTGTGTTTGCTAGGCGTTGTCTCAAGGACCAATCTAAAATAGGTCCAAGGCGATTCGGTCGGTACTAAATCGTCTGAACCAGAAGGATCGACGATGTATTTTATATCATGCAAAATCCCTTTGTATTCTCTAATTGCGCCATTGGCGAGAAAGAGCCAACATTGGTTGGTTTTGGTATTAATCCGTAACAGGTTGCGCCGAATGTTCGTTCTCGCACTCATAGATCCTAAAGCTTGGGAATCATCAAGCTTGGGCTTATAAAAGATGTAGTCTTCTTCGAAATGACTAAACTCATAGGTGACCAAATTGCCATTCATTTCGGGTATATAAATGAGATAATCTTTGTGAAAACCATTCTTGTTGATTAAAAGATCGGCATGAGAAAAAAAGTTCCAGCCGCCTTGGACAATCCAATCACCGCGTAAAGATTTAAGATAAAGATCGAAATTAGATTCCTTGTCCCTTTCCAGTGCGCCAGAGCTCGTATAAGCGCGGATAATGGGAAGAGAAATTCCTCCTTTTGAAATCCCGTCTTGAAAAGCGAGATTTAAATTACCGGAGATCACATCTACATGGTTATAAACAGAAGGATCTTTGTCATTGGATGAAAATTGCTCCCAATCAGCGAGCAAATAAATCGGTAGTATTACGAATAAAAGAAAATAGTGTTTCAATGTCATTCTCAGAAAAAACAGTTTGCAAAATCAGTTGATTTGGAAAATCTTAAAAGGACGTTTTATTTTTAAACAAGAATATAAAAGATTATTACGTTATTAAAATTTTTAAAAATGATAAATAGATAATCGTAAAACTGTTTCTTAAGAAATGAATTTCAGCTTTTTTCTTTTGCTGCAATTGGATTGTAAAGACGCTATTTCATATGTTTGGAATGATGAATTTAATCATTTTACTTAGAATAAATTGGTCGTTGTGCTTTAAAAAAAGCAACACTTGAAAGAGGAGCTGCTGAAGTGGCGCAAGGTCCATTATCATCGAGTGAGCTTAGAAAGATGCATGCTTATTGGCGTGCGGCCAATTATTTGTCGGTGGGGCAAATCTACCTTTACGATAATCCGTTGTTGAAAAAGCCTTTGAAGATCGAGCACGTGAAGCCGAGGCTGCTCGGGCATTGGGGGACTACTCCTGGATTGAATTTCCTTTACGTGCATATGAACAGGATCATTAAAAAGTATGATCTGAACATGATCTTCGTCACAGGTCCCGGACATGGCGGACCTGGTTTGGTAGCAAATACCTATCTCGAAGGCACGTATAGCGAATTATATCCGAATGTCACTCAAGATGGACAAGGAATAAAAATCTTGTTCAAACAGTTTTCCTTTCCTGGAGGGATCGGAAGCCATGTCACTCCGGAAGTGCCCGGATCTATCAATGAAGGGGGAGAACTCGGTTATAGTCTGATGCATTCTTATGGAGCTGTGTTCGACAATCCGGACCTCATCGTCGCCTGCGTTGTGGGGGATGGGGAGGCAGAAACAGGGCCTCTTGCAACCAGTTGGCATTCGAATAAATTTCTCAATCCTGTTCATGATGGAGCCGTCCTTCCTATTCTTCATCTCAACGGATACAAGATCGCTGAACCGACTGTGCTGGCAAGGATCAGCCATAAAGAATTGGAGCAGTTATTTTGCGGCTACGGCTACAAACCGTATTTCGTTGAGGGAGATGATCCGGCAAAGGTCCACCAACTGTTGGCAAAGACGTTGGATATCGTGATCGCTGAAATTAAAAAGATCCAGAAAGATACGCGATCGAAAGGGTTCAAACATCGTCCTGTCTGGCCGATGATTATTTTTCATACGCCAAAAGGATGGACAGGTCCAAAAAAAGTGGATGGGCTTCTTATGGAAGGGACATGGCGTGCGCATCAGGTCCCTCTTACGGATTTAGCAGCAAAACCTCAGCATTTGAAAATGCTTGAAAAGTGGATGAAGAGCTACAAGCCAGAGGAGCTTTTTGATAAATCTGGAAAATTGATTCCGGAACTTGCAGACCTGGCTCCAAAAGGTGAGAAACGGATGGGCGCGAATCCTCATGCAAATGGCGGTCATTTGCTTCATGATTTGAAAATGCCTGATTTTCGAGAATATGCGGTGGAGATCAAAAAGCCGGGCACATTGTTCAAGGAATCCACTTTGATTATGGGTGCTTTTCTTCGAGATGTCATGAAGTTGAATTGGGACCAGCGCAATTTCCGCATTTTTGGACCCGATGAGACTGTATCGAACAGATTGACGCGTGTATTCGACATCACGGATCGCACATCTACCGCTAAAATTCTAAAGACAGACGATCATGTTTCTCCTGAAGGGCGTGTGATGGAAGTGTTGAGCGAACATTTATGCGAAGGATGGCTGGAAGGTTATCTTCTCACTGGCAGGCATGGTTTTTTCTCCTGTTATGAGGCGTTTATCCATATCGTGGATTCGATGTTCAACCAACATGCAAAGTGGCTGAAAGTCTGCCGCAATGTCCCATGGCGCCGTCCCATCGCTTCGCTGAACTATTTACTGACTTCGCATGTGTGGCGTCAAGACCACAATGGGTTCAGCCATCAGGATCCAGGCTTTATCGATCATGTGATCAATAAGAAAGCGGATATCGTCCGTGTCTATCTTCCACCGGATGCCAACACGTTGCTATCAGTGACTGACCATTGCTTGAGAAGTCGAAATTACATCAATGTGATCATTGCAGGCAAACAACTCGAGCCTCAATGGCTCGATATGGAGTCCGCTATTAAACATTGCACAGCAGGGATCGGCATTTGGGAGTGGGCCAGCAACGACGAGGGTTCAGAACCGGATGTAGTCATGGCGTGTGCCGGAGATGTGCCCACCTTGGAGACACTTGCAGCCGTTGAAATCCTGAGAGAGCATTTTCCGGATTTGAAGATCCGTGTCATAAACATTGTGGACTTAATGACGCTTCAGCCGAAGAGCGAACATCCCCATGGCTTGAGCGACAAAGACTTCGACACGATTTTTCCTAAAAACAGACAGGTGATTTTTGCTTTTCATGGGTATCCCTCAGTGATCCATAGACTGATTTATCGCCGGACTAATTACCCTTATATGCACGTACGTGGATATAAAGAAGAAGGAACGACGACGACTCCATTCGATATGGTTGTGAGGAACGACCTCGATCGATTCCATCTCGTCGGAGATGTCATCGATCGCCTTCCTGAGCTCACTTCACGCGCTGCTTACTTGAAACAACTCCTCAGAGACAAGCTTCTCGATCATAAAGAATATATTCAAAAGTATGGGGAAGACATGCCGGAGATCCGCAATTGGAAATGGAGCCTCAATAAAAAATGAACATTTTTATCCTCAATCGGGGATCCAGCAGCATCAAATGTTTTTTGTACGATTTAACATCCATTCCTCAGCAGCCAATCCGACCCGTGTGGGAAGCGCATCTTCAATGGAAAAACAGCTTTGATCAGGCAACTCTAAAGATAAAAAATGACAAAGGAGTTCAACACTCCGAAACAATCAAACAGCGTTCTGCAAAAGAGGCGCTTTCACATTTACTCACCTTTCTCATTCAAGGCAAAACCGCAGTGTTAACTTCTCTCGACGAAATGGATGTCATAGGGCATCGGATCGTTCACGGGGGAAAGTATTTTAAAGAGAGCGTGATAATAAACAGTGATGTGAAAGAAAAAATCCGGATCCTTTCTGAACTTGCTCCATTGCACAATCTACCCGAACTGGAAGGGATAGAGATCTTGGAAAAATTGTTTAAAAATAAACCACAAATTGCTGTCTTCGACACGGCTTTTCATCATTCACTGCCGCAAGCCGCTGCGGTCTATCCAGGCCCGTACAAGTGGTATGAAGAGGGGGTTCAGCGCTACGGATTCCACGGGATCAGTTACCAGTATTGCTCAAGGACCGGTGCGGAGATGTTGGGCAAAGATCTCGAAAGTCTAAAAATGATCGTCTGTCATTTGGGCTCCGGGGCATCTCTTTGTGCCATAAGAGAAGGAAAAAGCATCGATACGACGATGGGATTTACCCCGCTTGATGGTCTCATGATGGACACCCGTCCGGGCTCCATCGATCCTGGGATCATTCTGCATTTTCTGAAAAAGAAAAATGCAGAAGAGATTTCACAAGAACTCTATTACGAATCGGGACTTTTAGGCGTGTCGGGGATCTCCAGCGATATGCGGGATGTGATGGAAAAGAGCGCGCAGGGAAATGCACGTGCCCTACTTGCATTCGATGTGTACTTGCATCGGCTGAATTCCCTAATAGGTTCCATGATTGCTTCGTTACAAGGCATCGATGTTCTCATCTTTACAGCCGGCATTGGAGAGAATACTCCTCTCATAAGGGAAAAGGTATGCGAGACTTTTTCTTTCCTGGGCTTAAAGCTCGACAAGAAAAAAAATATCGCTAGCTCTTCGGAAGACCGCGAGATTTCTACGGCTGATTCCAAAATTCAAGTTCTGGTGATCCACACTCAAGAAGCGTTTGAAATCGCTCGCGAGTGCTGGAAAAAACTAAATAACCCCTAATTGACTTATTTACGGCGTTACGGCATAATCAAGATTTTAAATAAGAGGAAATTCGATGCCAAGCAAAAACGCCCATAAACAGGATACCGTGAGGTTGACTATAGATTTTCCAGCAGATCAACATACCTATATTAAGATGTTAGCTGCCAAGGAAGGTGTTAGTTTAAGACAATTTGTGATTGAACATTTGCCAAGCTTAGAAAAAGGGAAAACGAAGAAAAAAGTTAGGGAAGCAGATGATGAAGAATTTGATCGATTACTCAAAGAGTTTCTTATTGAAAAGGCTCCGATGCTTAAGAGGCTTTCAAAGAAATGATCAAATATTTGACTCTGGAACAGGTTTTAAGGCTGCATGATGCTGCCATTGAAAAATTTGGAGGATTGAAAGGAATCAGGGATTCAAATCTATTGTTGTCTTGCATAGAAAATCCAAGGCAATCTCTGTTTGGAATGGAATTACATCCAACGATCTACGATAAAGCAGCGGCATATTTATTTCATATTGTTTGCAATCATCCATTCAATGATGGGAATAAAAGAACAGGAGCTGGTTCTGCGTATCTTTTTTTGAGAATTAACAAAATATCCATCGTATTTGAGTCTACTTTTGAAAATAAACAGTATGAAAATTTAGTGGTTGCAGTTGCTAGAGGGAAGAAAACAAAAGAAGAAGTTTCGTATTTCTTAAAACACGGAAAAGAAGACTGTTTTAATGAAAGAAATCATAATTGAACCTCTCTCGTCTAAAGGCGAAAGCCTGCTGTTTCATAGTCCAACCCTTTATGTAGTTAGGTTTTGGCTGCATCTTGCGAATGCACCAACCCCACACCGAATACCGGAGCAACGCTTGATAGGTAGCCCCGCAGGCTTCTGACCGACCCACCAGCGATTGTTTAAATTATTGAAGCTTTGTTTCTTAAATTCATTCAGTTGTAAATCTGAACCGCATTCTTAACATTTTCTTAATGTTATCCATTCTGATTAACTGTTTTATTAATTAACTCAAAACAAAGATAGTCAACATCATATATATAAAATTATTTACAATCAATTATTTTTAGTATAAATTAAAGTTAGTGGGGAACTATGTATTTAAAAGAATCCGTATTTAAAAGATTAATATTATTAATTTTTCTAAGTTCGTTTCTTGTCATATTTCCTTTTATTATTATTTTTGTTGTCATCAGAGAAACAGAAAAAAAAGATAGTGAAATCAACTTAAACTCCAATGAAACTTCGAATGAATTAACAACAACACAATCTTCTTCTTTTATTCGGTCGCCGGATCCACCCATTTCAGATCCGAGAACAGATTATGTCAATCATAGGTTCACGGTTAAAAGAGTGGCTTTTCGCCATGCTCAAGGAACTGCGGGGATCAACTATGGAACAAATTATTCCACGGTTGCTCTTCTTTTTGCACCCGACTATCAAATAGGAACAGTGCTTCCTATGATTGATGCGAGAGCGCATCGTTTTAACAATAGGACTTATGCTGCAAATTTAGGCATAGCGGGAAGATACATTCCCGATCCTAATATGTTTTGCGAGCTTTTAGGGTTCAATGCTTTTTATGATTTCCGACAGGGATGCAAAGGCAATTATAATCAAATTGGCGTTGGCATAGAAGTGTTAGGAAGAATATGGGATTTCCGAGCAAATGGATATTTCCCTGTTGGAAAACGAAAACATAAAACCCATTGTTTTTTTGATGATTTTGATGGAGATTTTTTTATTTCTCACCGTTCCACAGAATTTGTCTCTTATGGTTTCAATGCAGAAATAGGTGCGCTGGCCAAAGATTACAAGAACTTTCTTCTCTACGTTGCGGGAGGTCCATACTACTTTTTAAGAAAGTGCTGTAACAGAACATTAGGCGGAGAAATAAGAATACGGCCGCAATATAAAGATTACATCGCATTGGATCTGAGATTGAGTTACGACCAAGTCTTTAGAACCGTGTTCCAAGCAGAGATCATCATCTCTTTGCCGCTTTATCAACTCGATCCTCAAAACAAAGGTCCCTGCAGAATTACAGACCGTCAAATCTACCAACCTATCGAACGTTTCGAAATCATGCCTCTCGGTCGAAGAGAGTGTTGGAAGTTTAATTTCTAAAAAATTTACTCATTAAAAATTTGATTGCAACTTCGATCTCTATCGATTATGTTTTGTGATTTGCTTTTCGACTAAAAACTATCGTCGAATTAACCGATTTCTCAAATTGATGATTCACACATGAGAGATTTTACACCTAAGGATTCGGTCTTCAGGAATCCGTCATTTTATTTCATTCTCATTTTCGGTTTTTTTTCTTTAAGTTCTTCTTTTATTTATTCAAACAACGATGAGAAATTTTCAGAGTATGAATATCTCGAACGTTGCTTAATTTCACCTCACATCCTCCTGGCAAAAAAAGATCGCTGCTGTGAAGACGTCGACGAATGCAGAAAGCCCCCAAAACAAGGACCTCCTGGCCGTGAAGGGCCTCCGGGTCCCCCCGGAGTTCCGGGTCAACCTGGACCTCAAGGTCCTGAAGGGCCAACTGGACCTTGCTGTCCCGGGGTCACTGGACCTACTGGGCCTACCGGACTCACTGGATCTATTGGGCCTACTGGGCCTGGACCTACCGGACCTACTGGGCCTACCGGGCCTACCGGACCTACTGGCCCTACTGGGCCTGGACCTACCGGACCTACTGGGCCTACCGGACCTACCGGACCTACTGGCCCTACAGGGCCTACCGGGCCTGGACCTACCGGGCCTCAAGGTGGTACCGGACCTTTGGGCGGTACTGGGCCTTTAGGCGGTACTGGGCCACTGGGACCCACCGGACCTCCGGGTGGGGCTACAGGACCACAAGGTCCTACAGGACCTCCTGGTGGATTTACTGGAGCACAAGGTCCACCCGGTCCAACAGGCCCGACAGGTCAAACTGGACCAACGGGAATAACAGGCCCAACCGGGGTAACAGGTCCGACTGGTCCAACCGGTATAACAGGTCCAACTGGGTCAACGGGACCAACCGGTCCGACCGGCCCAACTGGACCAATAGGTCCAATTGGAACAGGGCCTACAGGTCCAACAGGCCCGACAGGTCAAACTGGACCAACTGGTATAACAGGTCCAACTGGTATAACAGGTCCAACTGGGCCAACAGGCCCGACAGGTCAAACTGGACCAACGGGAATAACAGGTCCGACAGGTCCAACTGGGCCAACAGGCCCTACTGGTCCGACCGGAGCTACAGGTCAAACTGGCTCTACAGGCCCGACAGGTCCAACGGGAATAACAGGTCCGACTGGGGTAACAGGTTCCACCGGTCCGACCGGTGCTACAGGAGTAACTGGTCCAACGGGACCAACCGGTCTAACTGGCCCATCTGGTCCGACTGGTCCAACAGGAATAACAGGACCAACCGGTGTAACAGGTCCAACGGGACCAACCGGTCTAACTGGCCCAACTGGTCAGACCGGCTCAACTGGTCCAACTGGCCCATCGGGGCCTACGGGTCCAACAGGAATAACTGGTCCTACCGGCTCAACAGGAGTAACCGGTCCTACAGGTCTCACGGGCCCAACTGGTCAGACGGGGCCGACAGGACGCACTGGTCCGACAGGACCTACTGGACCAACCGGTCCAACTGGGCCAACTGGGCCAACGGGACCAACCGGTCCAACTGGGCCAACGGGACCAACAGGGCCAACCGGTCCGACAGGGCCGACAGGACCTACGGGTCCAAGAGGCGTGATGGATTTTGCTTTGATTATTTTGCCTGGAGGTGCCGCCAATACCGTAGTGGCGATAGGAGGCTCAGTTCCATATCCATCAGCTACTAATCCAACTGATGCTGCTCCAGGAACTGCGATCACGGTGCCATCTAATGGAAATATTCAGATTGCCGATACTGGTTTTTATCAAATTACATGGGGTGCAAAACAAGTAGTCAATGCCGGCCCTATTATAATCGAGTTGCGCGTCAACGGGGTAGTTGTGGGAGGACAAGAGAATAGATTGGATTTTACCGTCACTGGTGGACTCAAGCAGATGACGAGTACAACGACTCTTGTAAGCATCGCCACAAATCCATCGACTCTCACTTTTGTTGTTACCACTGCTGCTTCTGCAACATTGAACAATGCTCCTGCATCAGCAACTGGGGCTCCTGCTGCCTATGTATCGATTGTTAAATTGCGTTAGATGTTATTTGGAGGGTGCATGTTCTATAAGGTATTTTTCTTAATGAGTAATGTGTTTATTCTCTTGCTTTTGCAGACCTCCATGCACTCGCAAGAATGGAAAGTTCTTCTTGAAAGCCCAAAAAAATACAACGTTTCCATCTGTGCTATTTTTAAAAATGAAGCGAAGTATTTAAAAGAATGGATTGAATACCATCGCTTGATAGGAGTAGATCATTTTTATTTGTACAATCTTTCAAGCACTGATCAGTTTATGGAAGTACTGAGTCCTTATATTAAAAATCATATCTTAACATTGGTTCATTGGCCCGATTTTATAGGATGTCAAGATGAAGAATATGCATTTAAATGGGCATTAGGCACGCAAATTCCAGCCTATGAACATGCTGCCCATTTTCTTGCTGTGAAAGAGACAACATGGCTCGTCTTCCTTAATGTCGATGAATTCCTTGTCTGTCCGCAGACAAAGAATCTGAAAGAAACCTTAGAGAAATATGATACTCACCCCGGTATTACTTTATCTTGCGATTTTTTTGACGCTTCCACAGATACTTTTCCTAAAAGGCAATTGTTAATTGAAACTTTGGAATTGACAAAACCTCCCAAGCAGAGCGTGCATAAAAAAATCGCCAAGACGATTTTCAAACCCGATTTATGCAAAGGATTCATTTGGCCTCCCTATGAATGTCTATTTAAAAGCAATGAAACTGCAGTTTCAGTCAAAAAATGGGAATTGCGGATCAATCATTATACGAATCGAAATGAAGGATTTTTCTTTGCTAAAGCTAAAGAAAAATTACCCATTGACAATCGGATGCTTGATGAAGAGCTCATTTCTGAATTATTGGCGTTGGATTATGCAATTGAAGATCAAGATCGGGTGATCTATCAGTTCATTCCTGAAATGCTCAAGAAAATGGGATACGACCCTAGATGGGTTTGGGAATAGTAAAAATTCACAAGTTTTTACATCGCGTCTATGCCGTTCTTGTAAAATTAAATATTTATTTTAAATATTGACCATCTCCATTAACATAGCACTAAATTTGCAAAGGATTTTTTCTCATTGAGAAGGAATTCGCAATTTTGAAGAGAATTGAACTTAATAAATTAAAAACCTGAAATGAGTTTGATTCGCTCAATATGATTGAGAATACAATGAAAAAAGTTCAGGTTTAAATGGTGATAAACATGAAAAAAATTTTGGCCCTGTTTTTCGCAATTGTGTCTTTTTCTCAAGTAATGGCAAGACCGGATATTACTTGGAATCTGCCTGTTACACTCTCTTCGGTAGGCGTGAACGCCTCTGATCCACGAGTTGTCATGGATTCAAGCGGTAATGTCACAGCTGCTTGGGTGGAGAGCGGAGTGATCAAAGCTGTCATGCAGCCCGTGGGTGGAAGTTTCGGGACCCCGATAACGATATCGAACACTGGCTCTTCATCTCCTCGATTAGCGGTAGACCCTAGCGGGAATGTGACTGCGATCTGGTTGGAGAGTGGTGTTGTGTCATCAGCTACGCATCCTTTTGGTGGTTCTTGGAGTGCAGAAGTTGCGGTTTCTTCCTCCACAGCTACCACACCCGCACTTGTTGTGGACTCTAGCGGGAACGCAATTGCAATCTGGCAGAGAAGCAATACCATTGAAACAGCTACTAAACTTTCTGGAGGAGCTTGGGGCTCGGTTTCCGTGCTTTCCAGTAGCAATTCCGACAATCCCGCGTTAGCTGTCGGAGGAACAACTGCTGTAGCAGTATGGCATAACGTTCTATCAGGAGCAGATATATTGCAATTTTCCAAACAGACGGTGGGTGGATCTTGGTCAACGGCTGCAAATATGTTTAATGTAACACCCGGTTTCAGCCACAATTTTCCTTCTGTCGCCGTGGACCCAAAAGGCAATGCCACAGCAGTTTGGTATCGATATACTCTGCAGGATGGCACTTTCACAGGAGTCATCACTCTATCCACTCAACTCGCTTCTGGGGCAACTAACTGGGGCGCTCTCCCTACTCTCATCAGCAATTCGTTCCCACCAGGACTTGAGGATGATGTAAGTAAATTCTTTACCAAAGTTAAGACCGATCCCAATGGCAATGTGATAGCCGTATGGCTTGAATCTACAGATGCTTCGAATTATTTTTGGGAAGCCAATGTAAAACCGTTTAATGGAAATTGGGCAACCTCAGCTTTTATTACAGCACCAGGATTGTATCGATATGGCGTAGACCTGGCTGTAAACGCATTAGGAGATGCTCTCATGGGTTATATGAGCTTTGATGGGACGAATCTAAACATTCAAACGACCGAGGCAGAGATTGCAGGCAATGCTACATTTGTCGCTTTTACTGCTCCTATAACAATTTCGCAAGGAACGGACAATGGTTTTCCAAAAGTTGCGACTGATCTTAATGGAACAACCGTTTTTGGTGCGGCTGTTTGGCTTCAGTTTGATGGATCAGAAACGGTAGTCCAGGCAGCAACAGGATCAAGAAGTACAATCGCAGCTCCTACGAATGTCACCGTCACACAAAGCTCGACTAATTTTGGAGTGTTCACTGATTTTTTTAACACGGTCAACTGGACCGCAAGTACTTCTCCAAATATTATACAATATTTTGTGTATCGCAATGGAATATTTTTCCAGGCAATTGATGCTACTGCTCCTCTTCAGGTAGTGGATCATAATGCAGTGCAAAATGGAGCTGTGACTTATGGAGTGTCAGCTGTTGATGCGCAGAATACTCAAAGCTTGATCACTACTCAAAGCTTTCCTTAGGAATAAAATTCTTTTAGAAGATGATACACAAATAAAAATTGTTAAATTATGGATATAATCATGAAAAAAATATGGATAGCCTTTCTCTCAATAGTATCGCTTTCTCCATTGATGGGAAATAACATCAATTGGTCGTTGCCTCCTGTTACGCTCTCTTCATTGAGTTTTAATGCCACGGATGCGCAAATCGCCATGGATGCAAATGGTGACCTGATCGCAGTATGGCTTGAAAACGGATTTGTGAAAGCAAGCACAAAACCTGTCAATATGAATTGGACCTCTTCTGTATCCATTTCCGGAACAGGTGCATCTTATCCGCGCATCGTCTCCGATGCAAACGGCAATGGCACAGCGGTATGGCTGGAAAGTGGAGTGGTCAAAACAGCTTCAAAACTGTTTAATGGAAGTTGGAGCAGCTCGACAGCTCTGTCAAGTACGAATGCAGCCACGCCTCATATAGCAGTCGATGGCACAGGAGATGTTGTCGCCGTTTGGGCACGAAACGGCAGTATTGAATCTTCGACCAAGCTATTTGGATTAGCCTGGAGTTCTCGTGTGACAATTACCAGTCAAAATGCAGCATTTCCAAGAGTCTCTTTCGGAGGGACAGGCATCAATGAGAGAGCGGTCGTCGTGTGGAATGGCACGAACTCGGGTGTGAATGTTGTATATGCTTCTACAAAGCTTGCCACGGGCAATTGGAATGCACAGCAAGTCATTTCTGATATTTCCCACCAAGCCGGTTTTCCCAGCGTAGCTGTCGATCTGAACGGCAACGCCGTTGCTGTTTGGTATGAATACGATGTCAATGGGTCTGTATTTTCAAATGTAAATGTACAGACTGCATCAAGACCTGCGGCAAGCGGCGTTTGGAGTGCTCCGATGAGCATATCAGCGTCAGGAATGCGAGATCCTTCGACTCTGACTGCACGAGTCGGATTTGACAGTACAGGAAATGCAGTTGCGCTTTGGAATCTCTCTTTCGATGACGAGACATTCAATATCGAATCAGCGATCAAGCCTGTCAACGGACAATGGACTGCGCCTGTGGATCTTTTGTCTTCCAATTTATATGCGATGAGCGAAGATTTGGCCGTCGTTTCATTTGGGGATGCACTAGCTGCTTTCCTGTTCTACAATGGAGTGTCTCAGATCATTCAAACCACGGAATCAGACGTCACAGGGTTCATGCAAAATGCCTGGGCGGTTCCGAACAATCTATCATCTGGAATGTTCAATGCATTTCCTCATATAGCTGCTGCTTTGACGGGCAATACGATCAATGCCGCTGCGGTTTGGATTAACTATAATGGCGTCAAAACCACAGTCCAGGCTTTGACCGGCACTAGAAGCGTGGTACTGCCTCCTTCGAATCTTCATGTCACTCAAAGCTCAAATTTCTTTGGGGTCTTTACAGAGTTTTTTAATACAGTGACCTGGAATGCAAGCCTGGACCCGAATCTTGCAGGCTATCTCATCTACCGCAATGGAACATTCATTGCACAAGTGGATGCCGGGGTGACGCAGTTCATCGATGACAACCGCGCTCAGAATGGAGCTGTGACATATGGTGTGGCTGCTATAAATAATCAGCAATCTCAAAGCAAGATCATTACTGTAAGCTTTCCATAAACTCTTTTCAAACGTGCCGTTTAAAAAACGGCACGTTTTTTCTACATTTTTTCTCTGTGTTTTTTTTCTCTCTGTGGTAATTTAATCGATATCTTTTTTACTAAGACCAAAAAACGATGTCGCGATTCTTTTTTTCTATATTGCTGCTTTTTTTTCCGCTTTTAGCTGAAGCAAAACAGAAGATCTGCCTCAACATGATCGTCAAAGATGAAAGCCGGGTGATCAAACGTTGTTTGGACTCCGTGAAACCGCTCATTGATTACTGGGTGATCGTGGACACCGGTTCTACAGACGGCACGCAAAAAATCATCAAAGAGCACTTAAAAGATATTCCGGGAGAATTGTATGAGCGTCCCTGGAGGAACTTTGGAGAGAGCCGGACGGAAGCATTTGAATTGGCCAAGGGGAAAGGAGATTATCTCCTGCTCATGGACGCCGATGACGTGTTGGAATTCGAAGACGGTTTTGTACTGAAGAACCTGACCAAAGATCTCTACAATATGTGGCGGGGAACAAAAGATTACACTTATCTCAGGCCTCAGCTTATAAAGGGAAATTTACCATGGAGATGGGTCGGGGTCACACATGAATATCTGGATTGTGCCCAATTTTATACCTCTGAAATTTTTGAGGAAGTGAAGTACATCACCTGTGATGGAGGAGCCCGCTCTACAGGCAAGAAAAAATTCATTCAGAATATCAAATTGTTGCGCGATGGATTAAAAAAAGATCCGAATAATGTTCGGTATGTTTTTTACCTCGCAGAAAGTTACCGCGACGCCGGAGAAAAGGGAAAAGCATTGGAATACTTTCAAAAGCGGATCGACATGGGAGGGTGGAATGAAGAAGTATTTTGGTCAAAGCTGCAGATCGGAGAGATTTTGCGCAGCATAGGACTGCAGTCAAACGTCGTAATTGAAAGCTATAAGAACGCACATGATTTTCGGCCACACCGTGCAGAGCCGATTTATTACATGGCCGAAGTACTCAATCAGCAAGGGAACTATAGCGAAGCTTACAAGTGGCTGAAAGTTTGGGAGTCCATACCAAAGCCTGCCAAGAAGGACAGCCTTTTTAACATGGACTGGATCGAAAAGTATGGAATGCTGTTCCAACTTTCGATTTGTTCTTTCTACATTGGAAAATATCAAGAATCTTTGGAAGCCTGTGATCAATTGCTAGCGATCAAGGACATGCCCGAATCGTGGCGAGAACTTGCTGCAAGCAATCGGATTTTTCCTCTTACAAAACTCATAGCCGAATCAGATTTAAAAGAAGTAATCCGGTGAAAGTTTTTCTCGTTTTATTTGCTTTGGTTTTACAGCCGCTCTTTCCATCCGAAGTCGCTATAAGTTACGAATTAAATGATGGAAGATTCGGAGATCAACTTCTCTGTTATCTGCATGCAAAGTGGATTTCCTACTTTTATGGAGTGCCATTTCTCTACAAGCCTTTTCTTCATTCTGAACATTTTGCTCTTCATGAAATGGAAGAAAACCTCTATTCGGAAGAAAAGGAGAAAAATTTTGATTGCATTGTGAAATATGTTCGAGGCGTGGTCCGAGCTCCAATCCAGGGATCTCTGCTTTATCTGACCACATTTTTTTCTGAACAGAAGGATGATGTGAAAATCCATCCAGAATGGAACTATTTTCCGATCGACTGGAACGACTCAGGATTTCGCAATCTTTTAAAAACTTTATTTTCTTCTAGAAAAGAACCCTTTATTTTTACATTTCCAGTCAGCAAAAAAAATTTCTTAACCATTGCCCTCCACATTAGAAGAGGAGGCGACTCCGATCCCATTGATCCCCATATGTTGTGGCCTTTGAGATTCCCGCCGGATAGTTATTATGTTGAATGCTTGAAAAAAATGAGTGATTTGTTTCCGGGAAAGCCTATTTACGCCTATTTATTTACCGATGATCCAGATCCCGAATCGATTGCCATGAAACTTCAAGAAAGTCTGGGCAGTTTTCCAATCATTTTTGATTATAGGAAAGAAGGAAATCGGCATGACGCCAATGTGATCGAAGATTTTTTTAGCATGATGCAATTTGATTATCTTATAAGGGCAGATTCAAATTTTACATTCATTCCATCGCTCATCGCAGATTACAAAATCATCATGACGCCTAAACATCACACTTGGCTTATTTATGATAATGATCGCGTTGAAAACCATATCGATCAGATCGATGTGGATATAAGGCAAAATAATTAATTAGATGTTACCGGAATGAGCGCTTTGTATAGAGCGGCTTTATCAAGAGTAGCAATCCATATTTCCCGATCGTCTTTCCCGTAAGCGACGTGAATAAAAGAGCCGTTAACTACAAATCCACCTGGAAAGATCACTCTTTTTTCAGCATTCGAAGGGGTATAAAATCCTTCACCTACGATAGGATCTGAAGTTATTTTTGTAATTTGGAAGGGAGGTTCTGGAGAAAAGGTATATGCTCCCATGAAATAATGCCACATATCCCATCCCCAGGAAGTATGTGAGGCAATGACCGTACCAGAGTGAAAAAAAGCCAGATACTCTCCGTCAATAAGCTGGGGAGGGGTACTGCCCCTCAATGTACCAAATGTCCAATCAAGAAGGGCATAGCTTTCATAGCAGTGATAACAGGTTCCATTTTTTAGATTGGGATAGAGGATCTCATGGGGATTCAAGGTGTAGGTAAACAGCAGTTGGTCATTCCATTCGAAAGGGATCCAATTTTTTTGCCAAAATTGTGTGTTATATTTTTCTTCGTAGACCAGTTTTAAAGGAGAAGAAAGAGCGAACTGATGAGGATGTTCCCAACAGAGTTCAGATAAATACATATCTCTTCTTTCCCAAGTAGTTGGACGGACCGTATCGAGATTGTCATTGTAAATGAGAAAAATTCTGTCTTTGTACGTAAAGATTCTCGCATCTTCAGATTGCGATGGAGTTTTGCTGTATTTGGAACGTGTATTGAGAAGTTGCGGTTCAGAAACAGGTTCGAATGTATCATTTAATAAGACGATCCCAATGTAATTCAACCAGGCATTTTCCAGATCTGGAACATATCTGAATGTCATTAAATATCCCTGATCGACTTTGAGGATGGAAGGGTTATGCGCTCGAGGATAATTTTCCAATAGGATTTGTTTTGTGGAGATCACGATTTTGTTTTCGCCGAACAGCTCCATCAGATCGACAGCTTCAGATGAAATGCAGTACATAAAAGTTGCAAGATAAAGAAATAGATTTTTCATTCCTGAAAGGGGGAGTTCGTTGGTAAAGGATGTAATAAAGACCTGACAGTATCGAGATCGATGAAGCAAAGATAAGCTTTGCTGTCTTCTATGCCAATAGGAAGGACCAGCTTCGTCTCAGAATGATCTAAGGTCATGCTGCAGCAAAATTCGACTCCCTGGTGTTGAAAAGTGAAAGGCTTAGACAGTCGTTGCACCATAAAATTTTTATCGAGGTATAAAAACCGGTGCATGTAGCAACGGTGATGTTCAGGAAGATAAGAGACTTCATGCACGAGCATGAGATATCCATCATCGAAAGCGATTGGAGCTGCAGAGCCTCTAAAGCGGGAAAAGTCATAGGCCGGTTCGTAGTAGAGGACGGTTTCGCAATCTCCTGTCTCTAGATTGGGCTTGTAAATGATGAAGGGGTCCGATGAATAAATGAGATGCAGCGCATTATCTTTTATGAAGGGAAGCCAATTCTTTTCGCATCGATAAGGATCGGGACCTTTCAAAGGAAGGAGTATTTCAACTGGTAGCGTATCACTGGCCCTATCAGATAATTTACATAAAGAAATTTGCAGAGTGCCGGTTGGATTGGTATCAAATGTCGTACATGTAAACCAGGAACGGTTGCCAAGTTCAAAAAGGCGGCAATCTTCCAATCCTTCCACATTGAAAGAACGGATTCGTTCTCGTGGAAGAGTTTCAGTGATTTCATGTTGAGAAAGGACGTTGAAATCACGATCGTAATGAACGAGAAAATTTTTTGTACGAAATACTCCAGTTGGATCGATGGTATTGAAGATTTTTGCTCCTACCTGAGTATAATTGACCGACCTGCAGATCAATTGATATCCATTTTCCGTTTTATAAATGGACGGGTTCATCGGACTATATCTCTCATTCAATCCTTTATGAATGTGTGGCAGCTCGATTTCGATGGGCTGAAAATGGGCATTTTGCATATTTTGCACATAGAACAGCATATTTTTGGCGGTTTGATCTTTGATGTACCATGGCGCATTTTTCCTGATTAAAAGATCGCTCGCCGCCTGGTAACCTCCGTTTCGAAAACGGGTATAGTATGCTGCGATCGACAGTTCTTCATCGAATTGGTAATCGAAGAGAGGGGACGAACTGAATGTGACGGGATCATTTGGATGAGGAATAGTAGATCCATGCTTTGCAAAAAGATAGGCTAATTCGTTTTGTCCTTGCAATCGATAATAGGTAGCGATGTTTTTTAGAGGTTCTGCTCTATCTGGATTGGATTGATAAGCATTTAAGTACCAAGAGAGGGCCTGGTCCCAATCTCCTGTTTTTTCATAGCACTCACCGAGCATGTATTTAGAAAACCACACTTCTTCCATTTCTTCATCTTTTTTGAGACGGGTTTGATACCAGAAAATAGCTTGCCCATAATTTTTTAAACATTTGTAAGACTGCGCGAGATAAAACATGTACTTGCTATTTTCCGGTTCTTTTTCTAGAGCGGTAGTCAAAAGCTCAATATTATTTTGTAATTTCTCTTCGCGATCGCTCCCGATTTGATCTTCTATCGTTAAATTTGGAAGCTTTACGGATGCAAAGGGTGTAAGGCAAGACCATTGTTCATACACAATGCCGTGACTGATCCATGGAATGGATGCGCAAAGAAGAAGAGGGTTGTAGCGTGAATAAGAGAGAATAGAGGATTTTTCCTGCAACAAATAGGCATCTGCGAATAATTGATTTTTTTTGAAGTTGGAACTGCTTTTTAAAATCGTATCTGCATTTAAGGTAAGCAAATAACTATGCTTTAGAGAAAAGCCGAATTCTTTGAGCATCTTTTTTGCTGCTTGCACCGAAAGGGTTCGGTTTTCTTCTACAATCGTCCATTCGTGATGATATGTTTTTCCCGGAATTCCAGTATCTTTTATGAACTGTTTAACAAGAGAGATCGTATTGTCTGTAGAACCCACATCGCAGATACAAACGCTGTCAATAAAATCCTTTGCGCTATTCAAACAACGCAAAATGGTACTTTCATCATTTTTTACAATGACTACCAGGCATATTTTTATATTTTCATCGCTTCCTTGAAGTGGACTATGAAAAAAAGCTGCAAATCCTAGGAAGAGAAAAAATGAACGGATGCTATTTAACATGGATAAGAAAAAATTAGCACTTTTATTTTTATTTCTCTAAAAGTTCATTTGAGGATAGGTATTCTCGATTTTTTAAATCTTGGCGATGGCCTCCATTAGGACCTTTTCCATAAGTTGGAAAACGATATATCTTTTCCACGTTATTCATATCTTTGAAAGTCAAATCATATTGCTTAAGAACTTCGTCCTTGATAAAGAACAAATTGACTCCTGCTTTTTCTGCATAAACAAGTGAGTATCCTTTCGATCTTCCAAGATTGTAAAGTGCGAGGATGCTGGCACCATAATAGTTCGTTCCATCCCCACAAAAATAAGGGTTGTATTCGACAACTTTATCTTCGCTAGGCAAATGAGTGGCATTGTATTCGATAAGAACAACTGTAGGTTTATATTTTTCATCTATGGCTTTCCAAATATAAAAATCGTTGTAATCAATATCGATCGACAAAAGATCAAGTTCGTGAAGAAGATTGTGATTCTCAAAGAGTGAATTAATATTTTCAGCGGTAATGAATGCTTTATGAAGCTTGAACTCTGGAATGTCAAACATTCTATCAAAAAGAAGGCAATCCCAACCCTGTTTTCTGAGGAGATATGTGTTGCTTCCAGTAATTCCATCATATGCGCCGAATTCAACACAAAATTTAGAAGAGGGTCTGATCAATTTAAAAATTTTTGAAATGATCCCATCTTCTCCATTTTGACTATAAAGCGATGTTTCGTATTTGCTCAAATCGATTTCTTCCGAAAATAGAGAGGCGAAAGAAAAAAGAAAAAAAACGAATAATTTTCTTAAAATCATAGATCATCTTTTTTTAAATAAAATGCAGTTTCCATTGTCGATCATTTTGACTACATCGCACGCTTCAGAGAGCTGTTTTACAGCTCTTTGTCTTGTTGGCCATAATGTGTCATTCATCCAGATGTAACCTCCATCTCGCACTTTGGGAAGATAAAGTGTCACATCTTGCTCGGAACATTCCTCGCTGTGATTTCCATCGATATACAAAATATCGATAGCATCAATTTGAGACGCAGCTTTTTCTGAAGTCATTTTAATGGTCTTGCAATATTCCTCTAAGCCATGTTTTCTCAACATGTTTAAATAGGAGTAATAGATATAGAGGAGATTGATTTTTGCCCACCATTGCAAATCCGCGGCATTTTCTATGGGATCGTAATATTTGATGCATTCCAGCTTGTCCCATGGGTCGATGCCATAGATGATGCCTTCTCCTAAATATTTTAAAGCAGATGCAACAGGAAATAGGGAGGATCCTCCGAATACACCAATTTCAACGCATACTTTTGGTTTTACTTCGAAAACTAAGTCGATAAAATGACCCGCTTTTTCTTTAGAACACCATCCTTCTAAAGAAGGGATCACATTATATACATGCTGTTTCAATCCATCCACTTGAGAATCTGCATGGACATATGAAAATAAACAAACAAACCAAAATAAAAAAGATAATCTAATTTTTTTCACGGTTTCACCCATATTCCCCAGACGCAATTGTCATTAAATTCTGCAATTTTGATGCAATGTTCATTTAGCCATCCCACTGCTCTAGCTGTTGTAAAAGTGCCATTTTCATACCAAGTCATATCGTCAAATATGATCCAGCCTCCGCTTTTTACGTAGGGAACCCACTTAGTCGCATCTAGATAGGAAGTTGGATCGGAATGATTTCCATCGATATGCAAAATATCAATATCGTGGATAGGTGCAGCGTCTTCAGAAGTGGATATGATCAGTTCGATTTGATCAACGAGTTGAAATTGCTCAATCTTAGTAATTAAATCATATAAAATGGCAAAGTGATCTAGATTGCGCCAACAATTAATATTGTCATCGTTCATTGACCATTTGATCGATTCTTTTGCATCCCAAGGATCGATTCCGTAAATTTTGCCTTTTTTACTTTCTTTAAGTGCATATGCCATAGGGACGAGCGATTTTCCTCCCCAAACGCCGATTTCGAGAATTTTTTCCGGTTTGTGTTTAAGAATTAGATCGATCAGAACCGCTGCTTTATCATAAGAACACCAACCTGTGAGTTGGTCCATGTACTCGAATGCTTTTTGTTTTATTTGTTGGGCTTTTTGATGATCAGTTTCTATCACATATTCATAATGCGATGCAGGTTGATCATTTCCAGGTGGAGCATCGTACATATTTTTTCTCCGATCTTTGGCTGAGAAGGCATCTTAATGAGATTAAAAATATAATGCTGCAAAAAATTTCGTATTGCTACGTTTGTTCAGATTGGATTTCGTGTGAGAATAGTAAATCCGTAATTATTGTGATATCGCGCTTGTAAACTCCACTCAGGATGCCGGCTTAAAAAATCTTCTACAGCCCGCCATAGGCCTTTTTTACTGCGATCAAATTCGGCAGGATATTCTGAGTAATCTCCTGTATATTGAGGGTCATCTATGTCCCCCCAACTGGTATCGTGCATGGCAATATATTTTTGTATTTTAGGAGAGAATTTCTCGAGTTCATAGGTGAGATGACAATAAGTATGAAGAGAATCAATGAAAAGTAAATCAGTTGGTTCAATATCAATTTCCATGTCATTTGCTTGAAGGAATTGAAAAGAAATTTCATTTCCTTCTGCTAGTTTTTTCGCTCGTTTCAGTTTATTGTCTTCCGGCATTACTAAATCAATCCCAACATAGGAACGAGGTGTCAATAGACTTTCTGATAAACCTTGAAGAATTCCCCAAGTCGAAATAACATTTTTTACTCCGATTTCAATCGCAGAAGAACATTCCATACAGAGATTGCAAAGAAGTGGAATGTGTTCATAAATATCAGAAATTTCCTGACAATGAAAGTCGTATTCTTGTTTTAATTTATATTTAGAATAGGAAGCCTCTCCTATATCCGGTGCGGCAATAAAGAAGAACGCAAGGACATAAATAATCGAACGAAAATTATTCCAAAATGGCATCGATAAATTCATGTAAACATCGAATTTTATTAGCATAACCCGGAGCCCCCTCACTTCTCGAGATGCCTGAAAAATGCATAAAATGTTCAAAGACAAATAATTGCACATTATCAGGAGCAATATCATTAATAAATTGTATTAAACGATCACTTACCTTTAGTTGTTTAAGGTTTTCCTCGCTGAAACAGCGAAATGTATAACTACTTTGCCAAGGATATGCTTGCAATTTAAGATCAGGATGTTTCCATAAGTATTTATAAATAGCAGCTCCTGTATCAGAAATAGTATCATGAGGTAAATGAGGGTGACCGCTTACAACATCGACATGAAATTGAAGATCTCGACGATCTGGAAGTTCGAGAGGTTTAAACGCGACAAAAACTACCCAAAACATTTCCATAGATGTTGGAACGGATAATTCTCCTCTACAGCGCTGTTGCCCAAGGTCATCCGGCCACTGATTAAAGCCAATAATATCATGCGAATTCAATAATTCTCTTATGCTTAAAGGTTTGATAAGAAAATTATCCCCATCCATGATAACCACGATATCATCGTGATCATAACCATAGTTATCTAAAGCGTATTGAATGGCATGACAATGTCGAACACTTGGATGATCAGCAAGCTCTTCTATAGATGTTGATGCATTCCATCCCCACCAACCCTTTGTTGAGGGTTCTTGTAATCGATTTTGAAGATAAGCATTTAAAGGATCGGTTAGATGCCACTCTTGTTTAAAACGAACACATTTTATTCCATACTCATCGCAAACTTCTGCAATTGCTTTCTCGTTGAATTCTGTTTTGGCATCATTAAAAACAATTAACTCAAAATCATCGAGTAAAAATTTTTTTAAAGTTTTGTGCTGTATTTCTATAAAATCAGGTTGGTTGTAATGAAATGTAAGAATTCGCACTGTTGCAAAGCTTTCAAGATTTAAAAAAAGAGTCAAAATAAGCGCTAACAATTTCATAATTTACCAATTTTTGAATCACGTTCGGTATATAGCTTCGTAAAAGATCTTACCAAAGTGATCGGGAGAAAACAATTGGGCTTTTTCACTTTTCAAAAATTGCCTGATCGCATCCACATATTGATCATAAACAGCTTTGGGCATATTTTTCATGAATTGATAGAGTTCCTCTCTATCCTTAAAGTCTCGATAGTCAATGAAACATTCTTTTGGGATGTATGTTTCGATGTTGGTTGCTCCCCAATAAATTGGAATGCATCCTGCAGCAAAACAACCAAATATTTTTTCAGAGATATATCCATTAATATTTTTGGTGTTTTCAAAGCAAATGCTAAAGCGATATTTTTCTAATGTCGATATTTTTTCTTCACCAGAATGATCGCCAGGAATCGCACCTCGAAAATCTCGATAATGGCGCTTGACCCAAAAACGACCATAAATATCGAAATCTCCTTCAGGTTTTGTTTCAAAAAATTCAACCATTTTCATTCTTTCAGAATAGAGTTCATGTTCTCTTTCCGGATATTCATTGTCAGATCCAGAGACTATGACACAAAGCTTTCGATTTTCATAGGGAGGAAGAGGATCCCGCATCGGCATGAGGTAAGGATAATAAAGTTTGAAAAATTTTATCCCATCGACCAAATCATCGTTCCATGTGTAGACGCGGGAGCAAGGTTCGTAATATGCAGATGGCAATCTCAAAGGTTCTAACAAAAAAAGGACGAGTTTTTTCTTAGGAAACTTAGAAAGATAGATAGGATCGACAGTATTGTTGAAAACGACAATTTTTTTAAGATCACGGTCATTTCGAATTTCTTCTTCATAATTACCTTGATCGTGACCGTTAAAAAATTGATTCGAAATTCTGATCTCGAAACCGGTTTGTTTCACCAAGGTTAGATTGATAGGTAAGTCGTAGAAATTTAATCCAGGCAGCACATCGACTCTTTTTGCGTGTGGATCACTCTGTTCAAATGTATCATCGTTTGAAAATAGCACAGAAAAACCAAAAATTAATGGGAAGAATATCAATCTTTTTAACATAAATGACTCCTGATTCAAATTTTTTACCGCTCAGCCACGTTATCGAGAATGGTCTTCCATACGGAATGTTCTTCAGCACGGACCAAGGAATAGATCATCACATTGTCGATCTCATCAAGAGTGTCACTTGTATCTGATTGAGTGATAATGACCAACTTAAAATCTAATGAAGGGAACATCTTTTTTAGTGCATTATTGAGTTGTAATGCCAATTCCTCCTGATCGATGTCAATGTTCAAATAATACCAATAGTAGTCAGGGCGCGCATGCAAGCATCTTTGCATCGGATATCTCAAACGAACAAAAACGACTTTGCCTTTATAGTTCGCTAATTGTCGAAATCTATTGATTTTCCTGTCATATTTAATTTTCAATTTTTCTATTCCCTCCTGAAACAATTCAGGAGTTTCCCAATACTTTAGATCCCAGTCATGGGCAAATTCGACATGGTAATAATGGTTGACTATATGGCCCACTGAAAAATGGGGATGCTTTCCTATTAACAAGTGATTTGTAAAGTCTTGAAAATTATGATCGAGGATTTCAATCAATTTAAGATCATCCGTTGTGACCATCCAATCAAATGGAAATGCTGCTTCTCTTCTATCAAAATGTCTAAACATACCTGCTGTTAGACAGTTTGAACCGAGGCTTACAAAAAGAGGTGACTGGGTGATATGGCATAAAAGACTTTCTTCGATCCCAAACAATATTGATATTTCAGAGAATAAAAAAACACAGATCGATAAAAAAAAAGAAAGCATCTGAATATGCATCGTATCATTTCGTCTTTTTATCGTTCGGTATATAACGACGAAAGTTGTCAATTGCAATCACGATTCGATGTTAAAAAAATTGCATATTTCTCGAAAAGAATTTATAAGCCTTCTTTTCTTTAAAACATTTTTCCATTTCTAAAAAAGGTCAAATCGAATGAAAAAGGTCTCGCTTATTGCTTTGGTTTTGAGCTTTCTCGTTTCTCTGGTTTCATATGCCGATTCATTTCCTTCTCCTTACGATAGCGTGGATCTATTATCTTTCAATCCGCAAGGATGGTACAGGAATGGCCCTTCTCTAGAATGGCTAATTAGAAGAAGCAATGTGAAAGTTGTTATTGAAGTAGGGTCCTGGTTAGGCTTATCCACGCGTCATATCGCAAAAACGATACCTGAAGATGGAAAAGTTTATGCTGTAGATCATTGGTTGGGATCGCCTAATGAAGACAATAGCGTTTTCGACATTCCTAATTTATATAGGCAGTTTCTCTCCAATGTCATCCACGAAAATTTAACTCATAAAATTACTCCTGTTAAAATGTCTAGCATCGAAGCTGCCAGTTTTCTAAAAAATATAAAGCCCGACCTCGTTTACATTGACGCAACTCATGAATTTAACAATGTACTTCTCGATCTTATTCTTTGGTTTCCATTTGTAAAAGGACATGGGGTCCTGTGCGGAGACGATTATTATTGGGGACACGAGTATCCTAACGGCGGTCCTGTAAAACGCGCAGTGGATACTTTTGCTCGCGAGAACAATCTGATTGTACGAGACGATGGTTGGATGTGGTATTTAGAAGAAAAAAAATAGGATGAAAGATGCGGTTTATTTTTTGTTTCTTTTTAAGCGTCATGTTTTTTTTCTCCAATATACATGGAGAAGAATATTATGAAGGAACAGCCACTTTTAGAAACTACGGCAAAGTAGATTTAAACTGGTTGGTCCAATTTCTCCCGTATAATCCGATTATCATTGAAGCGGGAGCCTATTGCGGTGCTGAAACGGTTTACGCAGCAAAAAAATGGCCCAAAAGTCCCCTTATTGTTGCTTTTGAACCTAACCCACGTGCTTTCGAGATGTTGAAGAAAAGAATCGTTGAAGAAAAAATTGAAAACATCGAGGCATACAATATCGCTCTCAACAATTATAACGGAAGCGCGATCCTCCATTTATGCAGGGGCCCTAATGGCAATGATCCCTTTTTCGAGCATGAGAGTTCTTTGCTGCCGCCATCGCAAGAAATGAAATATCATTGCAAAGGACCTGAAATGGAAGTTCCATGCGCGATGTTGGATGATTGGTGTCTAGAGCATCATATCGACCATATCGATATTCTCAGGTTGGAATTGGAAGGAAACGAACTGCAAGTTCTCCAATGTTCGTCGGAGATTTTGAAAAACACAAAAATCATCATTTTGCAAAGCTTCTTTCATCCTTACAGAACAGGAACAACCTATTATTTTCACTTAAAGGATTTTCTTACTAAGGCGCAGTTTGTTCCTCTTGCACATTGGTATACTCAAGGAGGGAGAGGACATGCTGTCTACGTTAGCCAAGAGTTATTCGATGCATATTTTGTAAAATGTTTAGGATTAGGTCTCGGTGGACTTCTTTATCCATGAATGCAAAAATAGTTTTTTTGAGATTTTTTTTTCTTTTAATTCCATCATTGCATGCTGGCATCGAACACTATTTTCGTTCCGCTGAAAATAAATCAGGAACGCACAGCATGGAAAACATCGACTATATTTACATGATCAATTTAGATGAACGACCAGAAAAGTTCGAACGGACGATGAATGCTTTGAGGCCTTATGAAATTAATCCATACAGGTTTTCCGCTGTTAATGGCTGGGGTTTGAGTTTCTCAGCTATAGATGAACTTGGAGTCGGATATCAGCCTGGAACGCCGCACGGTCCGATAGCATCTGTCTTTCGCCATGTAGATGGTAAAGAATATCCAAGTTTTGAAATCATGAAAGAAGAAGGAGTAACCTATTATTGTCATTCTATGTCCCGTGGTGCAATCGGATGCATCCTCAGTCATTTATCAGTTTTACAAGACGCATATGATTCGGGATATAACACGATCTGGGTTATGGAAGATGATATAAAAATTGTGTCTGATCCTCATCAGATTTCTTCTCTGATCACTGCATTGGATTGCCTTGCCCCGGGTTGGGATGTGTTATTCACTGATGATGAGACGAAAGGTGGAGATGGAAATCGTGTCTATTGCGGGGGAATCCGCCCGAGGCCGAATTTTCCTTATCGCTCTCTTGAATATTACCGTGAACGTGCCTATGTCAATGCAGATATTATGAAGCTTGGACTTCGTTTTGGATCTTACTCCATGATCATTAGAAGATCTGGAATGCAAAAATTATTAGATTTTTTTAAGACATATAAAATTTTCTTTCCATACGATATGGAATATTTTTTTCCACCAAACATAAAACTTTATGCTTGCACGAGGGATATCGTTACAACCCAGGCAGGCGGGATTTCAGATAATGGCAACCCAACTTATAAGCAATAAAATCATGAAATTTTGTTTTATTATTGAGGCAATTGCCTCTATTTTTTGCTGTGTGAATCTTACATGTGTCCATGCTTCGATTGAGAAATATTTTAAGACGGCAGAAACCAAATCAGGCATGCATAGCATGTCAAACATCGATTTTATTTACATGATTAATTTGGATGAACGGCCTGAGAGATATGAAAGGACGATGAAGGCCTTGACACCTTACGGTATACTTCCTTATCGGTTTTCTGCTGTGAATGGGTGGAAATTAAGTTTCGAGGCTATTGATGAACTTGGAATCGTATTTCAATCTGGAATGCCGAATGGGCCCATCGCTACCGTTTATCGTCATGTGGATGGAGAAGAATATATCGGTTTTGAAATCATGAAAGAAGTAGGCGTTTCTTACTATTCCCATTCACTTTCCAGAGGAGCAATTGGCTGCATTTTAAGTCATTTGTCTATTTTGCAAGATGCTTATGATTCAGGATATGAGACTATTTGGATTATCGAAGACGACATCAGAGTGGTCAGCAATCCTCACGAAATTCCTTTTTTAATCAGCACTTTGAATAATTTTGCTCCAGATTGGGATGTTTTTTTTACAGATAATGAAGTCAAGGGAGCAAATGGAACGCCGGTGCCTTGCGCTGTGATCCGCCCCAGGCCTTTAGTCGAGATTCAGCCTTTGGATTATTACCTTCAACGCAAGCCCATTCATGGAGATATTGTAAAAATCGGCATGCGTTTTGGTTCTGCCTCTATGGTTGTCCGCAGGTCAGGCATGAAAAAAATTCTCGATTATTTTAAAACTTTTAAAATTTACTTTCCCTATGATATTGATTATTTTTTTGTGCCCGGCATTAATCTATATGCCATGAATAGAGATATTGTTACGAATATTGCCGGTGGAGAATCTGACAATGGCAAACCTGGTTATTTGGAAAAAGAAAAAAATTAAAAGAGATTGAATCAAGAAAAATACACGTTTTTTTGAAAATTCATGCTGATCGGTTTTGTATTTACATTTTTATATAAGAGGTAACTATGCGTTTTGCCTACATAAATATACTTCTCGGTTTAGTTTCCAGCTCTCTCGTCGCGCAAATACCGGAATATGAATCGTATCTAGAAAGCTGGGATTCGAGTTACAAGACCGTGTTTCAAAACTTGAATATTCGTTCGGGAGTTGTCATCAACGTTGCCTTTGGTGATTTTACTTTTTCAAATAATAGCACGTTTATCGGAGGGCTGGAATTTAGCTCAAGCGCTCTAAAAGGTGTGATTAGTTATGTCCATAGCCGTCAAGGACAGGTGAAATTATCACTTGGGGGCGCTACCTATCCCTTGCAGAATATTTTGAAGAGCATGGGACCTCGTCATCTCGCTTCAAGTGTCGCAGCGTGCGTTGCGTATTATAATTTGGATGGAGTCGATTTAGATATTGAGGACAATCCTAATCCTCAGCAGGAAATTACATTCATTCAGCAGCTAAGACAGAATCTCGGTTCGGGCAAGATCATCACTTTGACTGTACCGGGTCAAGATTGGAACGGAACACCGGCAACCGTGATCCCTGCAGTTAAAAATGCTGTAAACTTTTATAATTTCATGGAATACGACATTTGGATCGATCCTAATTTGGGAATGATAGGCACCATCCAAAGCGATATTGCAACGTATCAGACAAGGTGGGGATTGAGCCCTGGTCAAATTCAACTAGGACTCATGCCAGGCAACGATGATGAAGGTCATTATCTTTCCGTTCAAGATGCGCAAAATTTGGCTGCTTGGGCAAAACAGCAAGGATTGGCAGGAGTGATGACCTGGGACTTGGATAGAGATTACAAAGGGCAGACTGGCCAGGGTCCTTTTACGTATTCCATCGACATCATGAACGTTTTATTCGGTCAGTAGGAATTTGAACAGTCTATCTGCGCCACGGGGATTGATAAATGCTTCCATCCCCTTGAAAACGTCATCTAACGACCCTGGAAAGGAATCGATGTGGCTGTTTGCTTTTAAAATGGTAGGAATTTTATTCAAAAGGCTCTGAGCACTGGTGTTAGTATACAACGCAGAATTCTTTGCAATTTGTACATCCACAACGATTCCATTAATCAGAAAAATGGTTGCTGTTTTTGAGATGAATCCAAGGTGCCTGCCTCTCGATTCGATTATCCCCATGCCTAATGAAGAAATGAATTCTCCATTGAAATCCGGGATCATATGGATCCGATGATTCGGATCATGCTGTTGGCCCCATGCGTACATCTCTTGCTTTGTATTGAATGTAGTACAGAAAATTTTAACATTTAGTTTTTTAAAAGCCTCTGCCGTTTTCACGATTGCCTTAAGATATTCATTAGAACAAAAAGCCTTGGTCAGACAGAACAGGGCAACACGACCTTGTGACAACTCCGTTCCCGTAGAAAAGTCGATCACGGTTTTGCCATCCGGAGCAAACCGGGAAAGGTTTACATTGGGGACAATTTCTCCTACTTCAATAGGTTCGGGCATATTTTCTACCCGATGAACTGCCCATTGTTGTCCGGTAATCGGTGTGATTTGATACATAAACCTTACATGTTGTTATGAAAAATTATGAGCATACATCATCACAAGAACTCTGTCATATCCGCTTTTTGTTTCTGTTTTGGAGATTTCAAGGGTTCCGGTTCCCTCTGATTTTTCATTGCAATGAAGATGATTAGCTTCTAAAATGGGCAAGATTCTTTTTAGAAAATTCTCTGCACTAATTTTAGAATCCAATTCAACCTGGATGTCCATTACTTTTCCATTGTGAAGAAAAATTGCCGCTCTTTTTGCAACGAATCCCTCATGTTCTTCTACTGATTTATCCATTCCAATTCCTAAGGAGAAGACAAAGTCACCTGCAAAATCAGGAATAAAGTTGACCTTATGAGCGGGATGATTTTGTTGGCCCCATGCAAACATCTCTGTTCTTGTATTGACCGCTACGCAGAATAGTTTTACGTTTAATTTTTTAAAAGTATTTGCTGCTTTAACGATTTCTGAAAAAGACTCATCGGATAAAGTCGAAAAGGCTTTTGAGACACAAAATAATGCGATAGGACCTTCCGACAACTCCTTCCCAGTGGAAAAATGGATCACTGTTTTACCATCTTGAGCCAGTCGGGAAAGATGAACATCAGGAACCTTTTCTCCAATTTTGATAGGATCAGGCATGATCCTGGTGCGATATCCCGCCCATTGTAGACCTGTTGTAGGTGTGATTTGAGACATATGCATCACTCCATTTTTAAAAAATCAAAAAGAAAGGACTCGATAAAACAAGAGTCCTTCCCTCATGACCTAGGCTATGCGATCTGGAACTCGCTCGAGCTCAGGCATATCTTCGAACTCAGCTTCCGAGTCGGGGTCTTCCTCTAAAGATGGATAAGATTGCTCCGCGAGGCCGTTTGCTTCCAAAATGGGAGGGATCCTTTCTAAAAGACTTTGAGCACTGCTGGTTGTGTTCATTGGAGAATTTTCTTCGATGACGGTATCTTGTACAGCTTCAGGCATATCTTCTACGCGATATGTTGTCCATTGTGGTCCACCAACAGGTGTAATTTGAGACATATGCATTTTCCTTTTGTTATGAAATTATATTTTTTAAGGTCTCATCTGCTTTCTTTAACAATTGAAGCAGGTATGCAGTATCGGAATCATTGGTTTCTATGAGTTCGAAATCTCCTAATTCCAAGGTAAGATTGTTTGCTTTCAAAATGGAAGGAATCCTTGCTAGAAGGCCCTCAGCGCTGCTTTTGTCAGAACACTTACCGAAATCTTCTTCAATTCGAACATCCAATACTTTTCCATTATACAGGAAAATGGCTGCTGGTTTTGCTACAAAACCTAATTGCCTCCATCCGGATTTATTCACCCCGAGTCCTGTAAAATAAGTAAAGTCGCCTAAGAAATCGGGGATCATTTTGATCCAAGGATCAGCATGATATTGCTTTCCCCATGCGAACATCTCATCCCTGGTATTGATGGCGAGACAGAACATTTTAATGTTCTGATTTTTAAAAACTTCTGCTGTTTTGTTAAGACTCGGAAGATGTTCATCGGAACTGACAGCTGTGAACGCTTTTTGCATGAAGAACAAAGCGGCAAAACCTTCTGATAATTCTTTCTTGGTAGAAAAGTGCTCTACAGTTTTGCCATCAGGAGCAAGTCTGGAAAGTTTGACATCGGGGACGGTTCCCCCAACTTTTATAGGTTCATGCATGCTTTTCATGCGATGCGCTACCCAATCTATGCCAGAAGATAGTGGATTTAGAGACATAAGTATTACCTTTATTCTATGAGTTTTAATTCGGTCGGATATTTATGAGTTCGCATACCCTAGCATTACGAGTGTTCTTGCAACATCATCAGGTTCAATGGAAGTGTCATTTGTTTGGGAATCTTCTATTTCATCTAAAGTTTCATTACAGGTAAGATCGTTTCGGTTCAAAATGGATGGAATCCTTTCTAAAAGACCCTGCGCGCTGCTCTTAGAAGTGCATGTTTCGGAATCCTCTTCGATTTGGATATCTAATACTTTTCCATTCTGAAGAAAGATCGCCGATCGTTGTGCTGCAAAGCCTAAATGCGTTGCGTATTTATCCGTTCCAAGTCCTACTAAAAAAGTAAAATCACCCCCGACATCAGGAATCGGCATAATCCGATGATCGGGATCGTGCTGCTGACACAATGCGAACAGTTCTTCTCTGGTGTTGACGGTGAGATAAAATAGTTTAATGTCCAGGTTTTCGAAAGCTTCCGCTGTTTTGACAAGGCCTGGAAAATGTTCTTTGGAGCAGACAGAATGAGATGCTTTTAGGCCTGTGAATACAGCCGCAAAACCATTTCCCAATTCTTCTTTAGTAGAAAAGTTCTCCACGGTTTCGCCATCGGGAGCAAGTCCAGAAAGTTTAACATTGGGGATCCTATCGCCAATTTTGATAGGGCTGTGCATCATCTGTACACGATATGTTGCCCATCCAGCTCCAGAACAGGGACTGACGATTGCCATTGACATATGCTACTCCTTTTTTTAAAAAGCACATGATGATAAGAAGCATGCACTTTTAAGCCAAGCAAATTTAGGTAGAAGAATTTTTCATTTATCCGTTATATTTTCTCTATGGCGCATAAAAAAATCCCTCTTTATTCCCTGGTCCTCCTCATCATTGCGGCGATCGACAGCATTCGCAATCTTCCTTCTACCGCTTTGTTCGGCAGTGCGTTGCTCTTCTTTTTTATTTTGTCGGCGGTTGTCTTTCTGATCCCGACCGCGCTGGTCTCTGCGGAACTTTCTGCGACGTTCCCTGAAAAAGGAGGAGTGTACCATTGGGTGCACAGCGCGTTTGGTGAAAAGTGGGCGATGGTATCGATCTGGCTGCAATGGATCAATACAATGGTCTGGTATCCAACCATTTTATCGTTTATCGCTGGAACGGCTGCTTATTTTATCAATCCTGATTTAGCTCAGAACAAGGTGTATCTGGTTTCGGTCATTTTGATTGTGTTTTGGGGGCTGACCTTGATCAATCTGCGAGGAATCCATATTTCAACGCGCATCAATAATGTGTGCGCTTCTATCGGCACGGTTTTTCCGATGCTGTTTTTGATCGCTCTGGGATTTGTCTGGGTTACAAGCGGCAAGCCTTTGCAAATCCAGATCTCTGCGGATACGGTGTTTCCTTCTCTGGGACAATCGACAAGCTGGATTTCATTGATCGCGATCATGGCCTCATTTGTAGGGATGGAGCTTGCAGGCGTACATGTTTCGGACATTCGTAACCCTCAGCGCAATTTTCCAAAAGCTGTCATTTTTGCCTGTTTTTTTATCCTCGTTACGATGCTATTCGGTTCGCTTACGATCGCTTTTGTTCTGCCTTCCGAAGAAATCAATCTGGTGGCAGGCGTTATCCAGGTATTCAGTAATTTCTTCGATGTGTTTGGAATGCGTGCATTGACACCGGTCTTAACTGTGCTGATCGTGGTCGGAACGATCGGAGGGATCATCAATTGGCTCATTTCTCCCGCTAAAGGCCTGTTGCATGCGGCAGAGTTCGGCTTTCTTCCTCCATTTTTTTCCCGTAAAAATGAATTTGGGATCGCATCCAACATTTTGCTTGCCCAAGCAGTTTTGGTCAGCTTGTTCTGTTTGATCTTTTTCCTTGTTCCGAGTGTGAATGGATTTTACTGGTTTCTCACTGCCCTTAGCACAGAATTGTACATGATCATGTACATTCTCATGTTCCTATCAGCTTTACGCCTTCACTACAAGCATGTCGACCGTCCGAAGGCTTTTAAGATTCCTGGAGGCAGTGCCGGAATGTGGACGACGATCCTACTAGGTCTTTTTGGATGCAGCGCAACGATTGCAGTCAGCTTTTTGCCACCGGAAAAAGTCAATGTGGGTTCGCCAGGACACTACATTCTTTTGATCTGCATCGGCAATATCTTGACTATTGCTCCGGTGTTTCTTTTTTTCATCCACCGCTACCGCAGACAAAAAGTCACTTAGTCCATGATGCTCGCTATTTAATATAAGCTTCAGGATCTTGAAGTTCGTTAGGACGCTCTTTTGCGATCTGAAGAAATTCATCGATGCACATAGGACAACAGAATTGATAGGTTTTTCCATTGACGACCCAAGTGCAATTGGGATTGGCTTTTGTCAAAGTGATCGGACAGATTGTATCGCCGGATTGCGGTTGGGCATTATGGGAAGCTTGAAATCCTTTGAATTTTTGTGCTGGAGTCAGACGTCCATTGGCCTGGATGTCATTTTCCGTGTATTTTCCTCCTGGAGTGAGAAATACTACCTTTTCCTGCTCTGACACTGGACCGAGGAAATCCCGTTGAGCATCTGCTTGCACAGCAACAATTCCTGAAAAACAGAGGGACGTACAAATAAGCAAAAAATTGAGGTTCATTTTTTTTCTCCAATTTAGTTATGGCAAAGAAGATGGTGCAGAATGTTTGCAATACGTTTCTTTGACCCCAAGCAGCAAAAACAGAGATATAATCAAATAGATGGGGAGGGTCAAAAAGGCCATCTTGTATGCTTCCAAGGGATAAATTCTTGCCCCTTCGATCAGTTTTCCCGTCCAGCCTAGATCCAATAACTTTCCTGTGAAGGGATCGGAAAAGGCTCCGAAGAGGGCATCAAATGCGTTCATGAATCCAATCGCAGTGGC
Source organism: Rhabdochlamydiaceae bacterium (assembly GCA_035478995.1). Classification (GTDB taxonomy): domain Bacteria; phylum Chlamydiota; class Chlamydiia; order Chlamydiales; family Rhabdochlamydiaceae; genus DATIJE01. The sequence continues at coordinate 41,747 of DATIJE010000103.1, forward strand.
AGCCAATATCGGGAGATTGATCTCTCGGATCACGGTAAAACAGAGCAGAAAGCTGCTAATTGAAAACCCAAAGAGAAAAAGCAAAAAGACCAGCATCAGATGGGAAATATTCGGAGCGTAAATCACTGTAGAAATTGACAAAAGGGCAATCAGAGTTCCCCAGAACATGACGACATTTCTTCGGCCAAGCCAGTCTGAAAACCATCCAAAAACAGGAGCTCCTACAGCAAAACCGATAAAGATCAGAGAAACCGTTTGGGCAGCTAGATTATGAGAGACTCCAAATCCTTCCTGGATGTATGAAACGCCCCAAAGGCCGCCGAACACCATGACAGGTGCAAAAGCAAATCCGCTATATACAGAAATCCACCAGGATTGACGTTTTCTTAAAATGATCCTTAAGCTCTCAAAAAGAGACATTTTTTGAGGAGCGATATGACGCTCCCGTTTATGATCAGGAGCTCGATCGCGGACAACAAACCAAAACAGCATTGCCAGGACAATCCCTCCCAATCCGATAAGCTCCATAGAGTATCGCCAATTAAAGGTTTCAATAAAAGCAGAAAGGGGAGCTTGTCCTCCGACAGCACCGAGCATCCCCACACTCATCATCAGACCGGCCATAAAAGCAAACAGACGAAAAGGAAACCAATTTGCAATCAGCTTTAAACAATTGATCGCTGCAAAAGCGGCTCCTGCACCAGTTAAAAACCTTCCAATAGAAGCCACTGTCAACGAAGTAGCGGTAGCAAACACAAAGTTGCCGAGGGCAGCCACAATGATGGCAATCGTTGTGACTTTTCTTGGACCAAATTTATCAAGCAGCATTCCCGCTGGTATTTGCATGATTAAATAAGCATAAAAATAGGATGCAGCCAAATTTCCAAGTTGCACGCCATTGATGTTGAAAGAGCTCATCAAAGTCGTGGTCATGATGCTTGGAGAAACTTCAAGCGCATATTTGTAAAACATGAAGAAAGCGCTCAATAGCCAAATGACCCAGGCCCTCGCAGGATAAGCAAAATCCCGATTATCAATTGTAACTTTTTTCAAGTTTTTACCTCAGTTATAAGGCTCAATCTTTGCGTAAGATGAGATTTTAGTAAAAACATTTTTTCGAGTTGAAAGAGAGATCATTTTCGTTTAACTTGACGTTTTTTTATTCAATTGAGAGAGCGTTTTTATGAAAAAATGGATGGGATTATTTGTTCTGATCGTATCTTCACTCGTTGGCACAGAAATTGCACCTCCTTGTCCTCATGATCAGATCAAGCAGTATTCGATGCATGGCAATTTTCAAAAAGGGTTGGCCACAAAATCAATGGGAGCTAAAGAATTCGAAGTGTGGAGAGCGAGTATTGCTGTAGGTTCAAAAACTCCAAAGCATGTGCATGAAACTGAAGAAGTTTTTATCGTACTTAAAGGGGAAATTCTCGCTATCGTCGGAGATCAGGAATTTCGTTGTAAAGCACCAGCAACTCTCATCTGCCCTGCGAATGTGCCTCATCAACTGATCAATGTAGGGGATGAACCAACCGACCAAATTTTAGTATTGGGAATCGATTCACAAATCTCTGATATTGCTACTGGAAAAGTGATGGAGTTGCCCTGGCGCTAATATTTTTATCTGCATCCATTAAAAGGAACGGTAGGCAGGTCTCCTTCGAGGAGTTGTTGAGGCCAGACGCATAATGTCGGCGATTCAGGATCATGATAAGTAATGATGTAAGTCAAATCGAAACGATCATCCGGATAGGCAGGGGGCTTAGGATGAACACCCAAATCAAATGAAAGCTGGTCCATGAAATAGTGGTCCCAGCAAATCAACACCATTTTTCCTTCATACTTTGGATTGTTTAAAACGAATTGAGCTAACTCAGCGGTTTCTTTTGCGCACAGCGTTGAAAGAATGGGTGTGCCGATCGTTTGTGCCAATGAAGAGATCGTTTGCATTTCTCGATGGCATGGATCCTCATGACAGGGTTTTGCCGCAAAAATCGCGTAGGGGATGCCAAAATTTAATACTTCGGGATTATTTTGAAAATAGTCGATGAGCGCGCTTGCCCGTTTCCAGCCTTTTGCGTTGAGATAATTGCCATGCGCGGGTTTTTCTCCATGTCGTATGAGGATGACCTGACTCGGCGTACAAAATGCATGCGTTGCAAGAACACATGCAAGAGAAGTTAAAAATTTGAGCATGAAAAAAATCTCCCGGAGTTAAAAGAATTCATATTAACAAGATGAAATGATTCTTTTAAAGATGCAGTTTGCGCAATCTAAGCGCATTCCAAATGACAGAAACGGAACTGAGTGCCATCGCAGTGCTCGCGATGATCGGATTTAAAAGCACTCCGAAAAAGGGATAAAAAATTCCCGCTGCGATAGGAACGCTGATCGTGTTGTAAAAAAACGCAAAGAACAGATTCTGGCGGATGTTTTTAACAGTGGCTTTGCTCAAGCTCCTCGCGCGTACAATCCCTCTCAAGTCTCCTTTAACGAGAATAATGTCGGCACTTTCGATGGCAATGTCTGTCCCGGTCCCCATAGCGATGCCGATGTTGGCCTGAGCTAGGGCTGCAGCATCATTGATTCCATCGCCTGCCATCGCGACGATGTGCCCTTTCGATTGAAGGTACTGTACAATTTTATGTTTATCTTGCGGCAGTACTTCTGCATGGATTTCATCGATTCCAAGTTTCTGCCCGATCGCATTGGCGATGGTACGACCATCTCCTGTCAACATGACAATTTTGATCCCTGCCTGATGCAAACTCTCGATTGCCGCAGGAGTGGATTCTCTGACAGCATCTGAAGCCGTCATAAGTCCTGCGAATTTGCCATCTATGGCAACGTACATAACTGTCTCACCAACAGTTGGGAATGCTTCACGCAATGGAATATTTAATTCTTTCATCAATAATTGGTTTCCGACCGCAACAATTTTATCTTTGACTTTGCCGATGATCCCTTTTCCAGTGATCGATTTAAAGTTCTCAACTTTTAGTAGAGAAAGATTTTTTTCTCGCGCTTTTGAGACAATGGACGAAGAAATTGGATGTTCGCTCAAAGCTTCGATGCTTGCAGCCATCTGCAATAAGAAATCTGCATTTACATCATCTGCTATTTCCATTCGATCTATCCGAATTTTTCCTTCGGTCAAGGTTCCTGTTTTATCGACGACCAAAGCATCTACTTTGATCATCGTTTCCAGTGCTGCAGCATTTTTGATCAAAATTCCTTCCGTCGCACCTCTGCCCAGTCCGACCATAATAGACATGGGAGTAGCAAGGCCTAAAGCACAGGGACAAGCGATGATCAAGACAGCTACTGCATTGATGAGGCCATGAGTATAAGAAGGGGGAGGGCCGATCAGTCCCCATATTAAAAATGTGACGATGGCCACTGCGATGACACACGGAACAAAATATTTAGAGACGGTATCGGCTCGTTTTTGTATAGGAGCCCGGCTATTTTGCGCTTCATTGACCAAGCGGATGATTTGTGCGAGCAAAGTATCGTTTCCCACTCTTGTTGCCTGCATGATGAAACTTCCGGTCCCATTCATAGTCGCACCTGTCACTTTGTCGCCGATGGTTTTTTCCACAGGCATCGCCTCTCCGGTAATCATCGATTCATCGATGCTGCTGATCCCTTCTATTAGAACTCCGTCGGTCGGAACTTTTTCACCGGGTTTGACCCGCAGTCTGTCGTTTTGTTTTATCTGATCTAACGGAACGGTTTTTTCCGTTCCATTTTCAAGAATGATAGATGCAGTTTTAGGAGAGAGCTTTAAAAGAGATTGAATTGCGCTGCTTGTTTTAGCCCTTCCTTTAAGTTCCAGAACTTGCCCAAGTAGAACCAGTGCCGTGATGACGGATGCAGCTTCGAAATAAAGATTGGGCTGTGCAGGAAAAATAAACGGGAAAAAAGCGGCGACGACGCTATAGACATAAGCTGCTCCGATGCCTAATGCAATTAAAGTGAACATATTCAATTGGAAAGAGAGGATCGATTTCCATCCTCTAACAAAGAATAGAAGTCCTGCCCATAAGATCACGGGAGTTGCTAAAATGAACTCGATCCAAGCCAGAGTTCCAAAGGAAATAAACGTTTTTCCCATGTCGTGCAATAGCGACAGAATAATGATAGGAATCGTCAATACGACTGCAGTCCAAAAACGTCGGTTCATTTTTTTGAGCTCGATGTCTTCTTCTTCCATCGCAGAAAGAGATCTTGGTTCCAGGTTCATGCCGCATATAGGGCACGATCCAGGAACAGAGCTTCGCACTTCGGGATGCATTGGACAGGTGTATTCTTTTGCGTTCATGAAAATCCTTCTAGACTTCTGATCAATTTCCGTCTATAACTTTGCGTTTTTTTAATGGAGGGTTTGAATGATGATGAAAATGAAAAACCGATTCGTACTATTGTTGTTGTTGGTCTTCACGAGTGTGGTGTTTGCCGACGAAGCCGTTGTTGTAAAACTGACGCCGCCGATCCTGAATTCAGAAACGATTTTAAAAGAAGTCACTTGCACGCGACCGATGCGTGAAGGGCGCTTCAATATTTCTACGGAAGTATTCGAAGGAAAAAAAGGAGCCAAAAAAATCGTCAATTGCTATGGGATGGGAGGATCTGGCTGGACGACACTGTTCGGATCTGTGGAAAAAGCCATTTCCTTATTTCAAAATGATTTTAAAGTAAGCAAAGATACTTCGGTCCGAGTCATTGGATCAGGCTGCATGGGCTTGACTGCGGCGATTGAATTATCAAGACTGGGATACAAAGTTGCAGGGATTTCGACAAAAGAACTCTACGATCTTCCTTCTTGGAGGGCTGCAGGTTATTTTGGATTGGTATCAGTAAAAACTTCTCCTGAAGAACAACTCAATCTCGATCAGATCGGAATGGCGACATTTAATCGATATCGACAAATTGAACAGGGGAGTCACCCTTACATTACATCGGATGCCGTCCGTTTTATGCCGGTGTATTGCAGCAAAGACACAGAGTCCGGAGTGGAGCAATTAGAATCGTATGGACTGATCCCAGCGCATGAAAATGTGACTGTGGATTTTGGAAATGGAGTATTACATCCTGATTATGTCAAATACATGACTTACTTTATGGATACAACAAAGTTGATGCAGCAATTGACAGGAGAAGTAAACAGACTTGGAATTCCTATTGAGATGAAAGAGATCGCCTCCTTCGCTGATGTCAAAGAAGAGGTCGTTTTCAACTGCAGTGGACTTGGCGGCCGTGAGCTGAATCAGGATCAGAATATGATTCCTGTAAGGGGCCATTTGCTTTTATTGAACGAGCAGTCTGGATCGGCTCATATGGATTACATGATCTATACTACAGTTGATCAGGATGGCAAGGAAGAATATGTATACATGTTTCCAAAAGCACTTTCTGTGACATCCAGTGAGAAGGAAGGCGTGCAATGCCGAAGCACTTTGGGAGGAACTTTTATTCCCAATGCCGATCAACTTTCTCCCGATGAATTAGAACAACTCGATCGAACAGAATTCGATAAATTGCTTGATCGCAATGCCATGTTCTTTAACGGAACTCCATTCCCAAGAAATTAACCCACGATCTCCCGCTTCCGGCGGGAGATCTTTCTTTCTCTGTCTAAAAATTTACTTTTGGAAAGTTTCGCGCTTGTGAAAAAATAATTTTGCGAGTTATTCTGCAAGTTTTTGAAAAAGGATCATTATGAATAAAAAGTCGATAACTTTTGCTGTATCATTGATTTCAATTTCATTTCTGCATGCTGACGAGGCCGACCACAACTACGAAGAACGCTTGTCTGCTTTGGAGAAAAGAACCTCTGTCAATGAAGACGCAATGCGTCCGAATGTATGCCACTGGACAAAGGAGAGTTATCACTTTTCGTTCGATGCCAGCGGATTAGCATGGAAAGCTCGTGAAGATAAACTGGACTTTGTGATCAAAAGTGATGATGGACTGTCAAATCATGCGCGCACTGTGCGCCCTGATTTCGAATGGGATGGAGGCGTCAAGCTTGCATTCGGATATCATGTCCCTTATTACAAAATGGATGTCAATTTGAACTGGACCCATTTGACGACGGATGCGGACCGCCACGTTTCAGCGTCATGCGGGGGTAATTTATATTCGATCTGGTCTCTACCGAGTGCTGATCTAGGCCCAGCTACAGATGCGCGGTCCCGTTGGAACCTTCATCTCAACATCCTGAATTTCGAAATGGGAGGACAGTTTTTCCCAAGAAGATGGCTGCATTTGAGACCGTTCATCGGCCTTTCATCTGCCTGGGTCCGTCAAAAGTACGACATTGACTTAAGCAGTGCATCATTCTCTAAAGATGACATTGATATGAGAAATCGATTTTGGGGGATCGGCCCCAGAGGTGGGTTCGACACCATTTGGGAATTCGGCTACGGCATCAGCGCCTTCGGCGATGTCGCTGTTTCCATTCTATATGGATTTTTTGAGACCAGGCAGAAGGAAGATGTCCTATTTGCCGGGTCTTCAACAAAGACTCCTTTGTTGGATGAAAGAGACAGCTTTAGAACTTCTCGGACCGTTCTCGAGTACAGTTTAGGACTGCGATGGGACCGGATGTTCAAAAACAATCGTTATCATTTCGGCCTGCAATTTGGTTGGGACAATCTGATTTTGTACCAACAAAATGAACTGAAGCGATTTGTTGACGATGTGGCCATCGGCGTCAATCTTCCAGTGCAGGGCGATCTTACGATCCAAGGCTGGTCCGTCAAGGCGATGTTTGGATTCTAAAAGCGGTTATGCTAGACTATCCTTCTTTGTAAATAGGAAAGTCTATGAAGACAGTTTTAAAATATCTATGCGGACTTTTTACGGTCCCATACACTTTGCTATTTCCGGCAACATCTTATCCACAGACTAAAAAAGTCGTTCTGATCACCGGCGCTTCAAGAGGCATCGGCAAAGAAACGGCCATTCATCTTGCAGAACAGGGGCATATCGTCTATGCGACCATGAGACAGCCTGATACCAGCCAGATTGTTGCAGAAAAAGGTGAAAAATTTCTTGAAAGACTGTTTCTAAAAAAACTCGATGTCACAAATGAAGATAACTGCCGCCAAGTTGTGGAAGAAATTTTACAAAAAGAAGGCTGCATCGATGTCTTGTTGAATAATGCCGCTGAAGCTGTGTTCGGGTGTGCGGAAATGGTGACTATCGACCAAGCAAAACGTGTATTCGATGTGAACCTTTTCGGTTGCCTGAGAATGATCCAAGCTGTTCTTCCAGCAATGAGAAAGCAGAACAAAGGCCTTATCCTCAATATGAGCTCAGTAGGGGGATTCCGACCGTCCGGCCCCTTCGATCTATACGTCTCTTCAAAATTCGCACTGGAAGGATTGTCAGAGAACCTGGCTATATCTTTAAGCAGATGGAATATCAACGTGGTATTGATAGAACCCGGACCTGTGGCAACGGAATTTTGTGAGACCAGCACAGGATTTGGATCGCGCTTTGAAAAGGAACAAAACCCTTATTCTCTGTTCGTTTACAATTTTAGCGAATGGATAAAGAAAAAATTAAAAGAAGGGCAATCGCCGAAAGAAATTGCATTTCTTATTGAAGAAATTATCAACACTGAAAAACCCCATTTCCGTTATCAGACTTCGGACAGAATAAAAAAAGATGCTGAAGATCGGTTTCGAGATCCGACCGGAGACCTTTTGATCAAAGAAAAACAGAAATCATACGAGACTTTCTGGAGAAGCAATGGCATTGATTGAGATCAAAAATCTTTCCCAAAGCTTTGTCCATGCCGGAAAGGCAGTGACTGCATTGCAGGATGTGACTTGTTCGATTGAAAAAGGGGACGTGTTTGGGATTATCGGACAGAGCGGCGCAGGTAAGTCGACGCTGATCCGTTCTTTAGCCGGACTAGTGAGGCCGAGCTCAGGCGCCATTCAATTTCAGGGAAACGATATCGCTGGCCTGCAAGGCGAAGCTCTGCGTGGATTCCGAAGAAATATTGGCATGATTTTTCAGCATTTCAATCTGTTAAGTTCTCGAACTGTTGCCGGCAACATCGGATACGCGCTGGAAATCGCAAAGGGTCCTAAAGAAAGTCAAAAGGAACGGATCGATTTACTTTTAGGGATGGTGGGCTTAAAAGACAAAAAATCAGCCTATCCTTCGCAGCTGAGCGGCGGGGAGAAACAAAG
>DATIJE010000104.1:0-19380 GCA_035478995.1 Rhabdochlamydiaceae bacterium
ACAAACACACGGTCGTCAGGCTTGGCTTTTTCAGAATAGTCTAGTACATACTCAAAACCACTGCATCCTGCAGCCTTGTCGCCAAACCGCAGTCCATAGTTCGCTTTTCCATCGTCGACAAGGATCTGTCGGTATTTATCGGCAGCCCGTTTTGTGATGGAAATACTGGAAAGGTCTTGGTCCTGTTCTAAAATTGCGTTGAGCTTGTCGACCAGCTCATCGATCGCTTCTTCAGCGAAGCCATGTCCGAGCATGCCTGCCTCCAAGGTTTCCCAAGTTGCAGCCTGACAGCCTACGCAATGCAGTCCGGCATTTGTGATCTCTTGAGCCAGTTTCTGACTTTTGTGAGGAAAACTGGAAAAAATTTCCTCGATCGTCATAGTACGTGAAACTTTGTTTTTTTTTGCAGTGTCAGTCATGGTTGCTCCTTAAAAAATTTAAAATGTCAGTTTCACGCAGTCGCCCTTAATTTTGCATTGGCATGCAAGGCGCTCTCTGTCTTGTTCTCCTAAAAAATCCATTTCCTCTTGTGTAAAAGAAGAAAGATTTTCCATTCCTTCTACAACTTCAACGACGCAAGTCCCGCAGACGCCTTCGGTGCAGGCAAAAGGGACGCCCGCTTCCTCGCACACTTCCGCTATTGGGGATTCGTCTTCCAGTTCTTTTTCTTCGCCGGTATTGTTAAATATTAACTTTGCCATCTTTATACATTAAAGGTTGTTTAAGCAGGTAATTTAACATGGAAAAAGACAAACTTCAACAAAAAACAAAAGGGGGACAGTTGTCCCCCCTTATTAGTCATTGAGTTGATTTTCTTTGATAGATGTTTTGCACATCCTGTGAAAGAATTTCTTCGACTGTTCCTTTAAGGGTCGTTATCCCTTCGGGAAAGCCGCATCGAATAAGGTTCTCATTTAAATAGACCAGCTCAGCTTCGAGCTGATCGACTGTGCTTTCAAGACTGGCGATCCGGGCCTTTAAATCAGTATTCATTATCTTCTCCTATTAATTATTATAAAAAATATATTACGATTTAAAAACACATACTTATTTTAATATATAACGCATTTTATCTGTAACGATTAATTTTTGTTATTAATCCTGAATAGGATAAGTATTTATTTTATTTGTGAATTGTTATTAATTTTGATAATCTGTTGCAAGTTTCTGAAAAAAATATGAAATAACAAGGAGACTTTATGGCCATAGAGACATGGTCGGAGGCGATTCCGACAACAAGCCGAGAAATCGTACAAATACCAAAAGATAAACCCCAAGGATTATACCCAGAATTAAAAGGAGTATGTCCAGAATTAAATAGCTATTATTCCTATTATGAATCCCTATTCCAATCCTCGATTTCACAGTCGTCTCAAAATGAAGAGACAACCCTAAAGCCTGAAGAACTATTTCAAAAAGCTCCAATAGAGCAGCCAGCAGAGCAACCAGTGGAAATACCTTTAGTCGACCAACCTCATAAGAGATTAAATCCTCGAGAATGCATCCAATCAGCCATTTCTCATACCGTGAATGTCGCGGAAAAAATATCCAAAAAAATTAAAGAGGTTTCCTCTGAAGCGATTCACATTCTTTCAAAGGAGAGTTTGGAACATTTGATCGCTGATAAAAGCTTGCAGTTTAAAACCTTTTTTGAGAACAGAGGCTTTATTCAACTAGACATCCGTGAAGATCTATCAGCATGGTCCGATTCCGTTCTGTCCCGTTTACATATTCCGGTAAATGAAAACTCGAAACAAGAAATCTTTAAAAAAGTCCTTCAAAACGGATTTGGAACCCCAATGGATGTCGCAATCTATATGGACAGGATGCTGGAAGGCATGGAAGTTTTGGATCGAGAAATTGAATCAGATCCCGCGCTTGCCAATGCGCTACAAGCTAAAAATTTTCTTTGGTCCAAATGGGTTAACTTAGCCTGGGTATATAATCAAATATCTGAACAACCCTTGCCTTTCCCCACCGAACAGCCACAGAGGCTTCTACCGCTATTATTTGGCCCATCAGCCCCTCCTTTCAGCCCCGAAGAAATAGAACAGCCTTCCAAGCCCGAACAAAAGGAATCTTTAGATCGCTGCACAGTTCTTTATAAAAAATTACTTTTTGCTCGTGATCTTGCTGCTAGCGAGAGGAAACCTAAAGAAATTAAGCTGGTAGAATACACCTTATCTAATTCCTCAAGTTGGTTTGAAGAAATTCCAGCTAAAATCAAATTTCAAATTTTTGATAACATCATTAAAGGTGTTCAGGGCCCGATTGAAGATAAAGTTAAAAAAGACCGACAGCAAAAATTCGAAATAAAGAACGGGATTGCTTCTGGAGGAAAGTGGAATGACTTTTGGAAGACCTTCGAAGCAGAAAGGGCAGATTTGTCTATCGGTATATATACGAAAAGAAACGAATTAAAGGAAAAAGTTTCCAATATTAATCATGCGTATAGCGTTAAAAATAATGACCTGCCGCAACTGAAGCAAGAGATCCATCAATTTCTTGATTCCGCCAAACTAAATGAACTTTTTGATAGCGGGATCTTTTCCCGATATATTTATGAACAAGCCAAACAGGATGGAGTCTTTGATCGAAAGCCTAATCAGGACCTTCAATGGGGAGAGCATCACGCCGCCCATAAAGTAGATCGGTTTTTAAGCGCTTTTGAAAGATATCGAATCGTCCATATCGACTAAGAACCTAAGCGAACATAAAAAAAAGGCCGCATCCCTTTCAGGATGCGGCCTTTGTTATTCTATCTTTCGATAGAAACGATGTATATTTACGCCAATTCTATAGCATAAGCATCGAGAGCTGCTTTCAAGGCACTACGATCTTCAACGACGTGTCTGCCATCTTTATCTATATAAGAAGGATAGGAGTGGCTGAACGCATAGTCTTTGTCCCAAGAAAAAACTTCTACATCATTTGCTTTGGCTTGCTCGACAACGAGGTCATAAACTCTTTTACCTTTGTTGCCCAAACATGCAATTTTTTCTTGGATCATTGCATCAGTTGTCTCAGTATCATCGAAAATCTTCAAGATTCGTTCGATTTTTTTCAAGTCCGTATATTGGCTCAGTTTTTTAGGCTGGACAACAACAGGCTTTACTTCTTCTTTAGCAGAGCTTAAAGGCTGAGAAGCGCTGATCAATTTCAGAACATCAATGATTGGCTGAATCTGACCGACTAGATCTTCTTTGATTTCAACAGGATTGGAGATCTTGTTGTGCAAATCAACGATTTCTTTTTGGATGCTGTCGAACTTCTTTTGATGATTCTTGATTTCTTCTTGGAGTCCAATACGTTGTTCAAGATCGTTTACGATCTCTTTGAATTGCTTTATGAACTCTTTTTTTCCTTCCGCATCTTGAGGGATGATGATGCCATTGTTGAGTTTTCGATTCGTTTCTTCAGAATCAGGCTCCGCTTTTGCTTTATCAAGAGCTTCAGCTGTGAGATTAGATAGACCTGAAGTGATTAAGAAAGCAATTGATTTTTCATTTTTATCTTTGAGTTGAGCTTTGCGAGCTTCGAGATCTTTCGCGATAGCTTGGAGCTCAGCTTCTTTACCTTCAGCAGACTGACCTTCTGCGAGTGCAAAAAGAGGAGTTCCTTTTTGCTTTTTCAGCTCATCGACTAGTTTCTGAACTTGTTCGTTATTTGGATTGTTTCGAATGTCGTTGATTGCTGTTTCCAATTCTTTTTGGATCTTATCAACTTGTTCTAATCCGCCAGCGGCTTGTTTTGTTTCAAACAAAATTTTGTTTCTAACAACGGCTGGAGTTGTATTCATCTGATCTTTGATGAATCCATACAGTTGATTTGCAGCAGAATCGATCTCTTCTTTTGTTGGAAGTTCAGCAAATGGAAGAGTTTCAGCAAATTGCTCACCGAGATTCTTGCTCATAGCTTCATAATAGTTTTGAACTAGTTTGGCTTTGGCATCTTTGATTTTTTTCTCTGAAAAACCTTGTTTTTCGGCTTTCTTAACAAAATAATTGATAGAATCTTCATATTTTTTAAGAGCGTCTTCAAAAGAAGAGTTGCTAACTTTAGCAGCTACGCTTTTAATTAAATCTTGTAATGACTTGTTCATTTGTGTGTCATTGCAATCTTGTTCTTCAAAAGCTTTCGCGTCTTTGATAGAGATCGGTTTTTCAGGTCTCAGATCTTTTGCAACAGAGTTTTGCAACAAATCAAAATAGTTCTTTATGTTATTTTTGATCGCCTTGTTTTGAGATTCAGCACGGACTTTGTTGATTTTGTCAACGAGCGCGGCGCTGGTTAACATTCCCACATAGCCAATACCCGTTAAAGCAACGGCGCGTGTGAACAAGCGAACGAGAAATCTTAAATTGCCATGCTTTTGCAGAAACGTTGTGCCGTTTTCTGTGCCTATAATAAAAGAATTTAAATGTTGAACGGCCAAAGTTTGATCTTTAGTCAAAACCATGTGGCCAACTTTCACTGGTGCAGCAACTGGGATATTTTGCACCGATGGTTGTTGAACAGGACTATTATTTGGAATAGTCATATTTTTCCTCCGAAATGATTTAATTAATTAATGTTTTTCGCAATAACCTTTTTGTTTACGATATAAATTTTAGCTTATGCTTTAACTTTTTTGCAACATTAATTAAGTTTTATTAATTAAAGTTGCAATTAAAAAATTTAGATGGTGATGATTAATTTTTTAGAAGATATTCTAGGTTGAGATGCGTCGACATATATCGTTCAAGAGCTTTGATAAAGCGGACACCTTCTTCTGCAGAGACGTCTTCATGGATATATTGAGCAAGTAAATCTTTATTGAACACAGGCGATTCTTGTGCATAGGTAATAAAATCTTTCATTTCCTTTTCAGAAGGAATGATTTTATGTTTATAATAATTGTCTATCATCGGCCTTGCATGGTCTTTAATCTCTTCTTTCATTTCATATAATCTTACTTTTTGAGAACTGACTTTATTTTCAAGATATTCTTCGAAGGTTTTTTCGATTTCATAAGATTGAGATCTCATTCCTTTTTTTGATTCATATTTTTTCTTTAGCTCTTGATAGATTTCCCAATCTTGTTCTGAAAGTGTATGCCTATTTTTATGCCAGCTGGCAAGGTTTTGATAGAGTTTGATTTTTTTAGGTAGATCGAATCCAGGTGTATTAGTAGGTATTGTAGGAATGTTCTGTTGTACTGGTGCAGGATTGCTTAAACTATTTCTTTCTGCTGGAACGGGTGCTGTTGACTCTATTTCTTCTGGCTCTTTTTCTGTTGGGATTGATTCTTTTGCAGGAAGAGCAGGAAGTGAGGGTGGTTGGCTTGGAATGATAGGATTGCTTTGAACAGCTTGCAGCTTTGGAGCGGTTTTAATCTCATTTTCTAGCCTGTTCCAAATATCTTGAGCTTTGAGTTCAGGAAGCGGAATATTCAAAGATCCGGCAAACGTATTAAATTTATTTTTATCCTCTTCTGACAAGTTTGTTTTTATAGAATCAATGGTGAATTCGTGGCTTAGAATAGATCCATCATGAAGCGCGATCCCAGACTTCGTAATGGCATCAATAGGAGCTGTATCTAGTCTTCTCTCAAGACCGTTGCCTTTATGCGCTGTAATCAGGCTTTGTACATACTCATCGACTCTGCGCATCGTATTTTCATCAAATCTATCAGGCAGGGGAAGGGTATTACCTTTAGAATCTTCAAGGACTGCGAACACATCATATTCCCTACCTGACAAGGTAATTTTTGAGACAAGCATCCCTTGCTGGTTCTGAAAATTGTTAAATTGATTGTTAACAATAGGTATAGAATTTGTTGTCATAATGTTTTCTTAAATTAATTTTATTAATGACATTATAACATTTTAAATACATTACATCAATTTATAAACAATTTTTAATTGGTATTTGTTTTTAAATCTATTAATGATATAATATTGATATAAATTAATTTTGATATTTATATGACATCTGCAGCATATTCTTTTTATCATTCCGGTGTATCCGTTCCTTCGGTTCCGCGGTATGCGCATTCGAATGGACATACATCCGCTTCATTCAGAATAAAAAATCTTAAAAATATTATTTTTAAGGATTTTAATCTGATTGAATCGCACCCTTCTGCGCCTTCATTTAGCACTGCTTTTAAAACTTCACAGGAGACGATCCGTGATGTGTCTGGATTGTTTCGCGTGATCACCTCTAAATGCAACCTATTGCAAAATGCCCCCTCTTCTTCTACTCTGGGAGCGCCGCATTTGTTCAATGTTTTTTGGGGTGTTGACGGAATCAAAACAGCCTTTCATAAAATCAAAAATTCTCTAAGGGTTAGAGATGCTCGTGAAGCCTTTAAGGCAGCAGTAGATATAGTTACAAATTGTTTAGTTGCAGCAAGCGGTGTAGCTGATACTGCGTATCGGGGTTTTAAACTGGCTGAGATGATCGAAAAAGCCAAGTATGCATCGGATCTTATGGCCCCTTTGTCCAGAAATGAACAACGGGCTTTTAACTGTCAAATCTTGTCTACTCTTTTCTCAGGTGGGATTTTCCTTATTTTGGCTTTAGTGGAAGGCTATAACATCTATGATGAAGATAAATTCCTCTCTTTATTAGACAAGCAGTTTGATCGTAAAAAATTAACCAGTTCTGACTTGAAAGTACGATCTCAAGAACTTCAGAAAGGTCTCCTTTTTTTGGAAAGCCAGTTAAAAACGGCAATGTATTCAAGCGTATTTGATAGTCGCAAGATAGATGCTGCTGAAAAAGAGCTGGAGGCGAGGTATCTCAAACAGTATGGAAAAAAATTGTTCCCTGACGAGGCTAAAAAAACAGTTAGACGACAGATAAAAGAAAAGTTTTATCGCGAAGCGCTATTGGAAGGAATCCATGGTTTGAAGACCTTGATTTCTGATCTTGAAATGCCTGCTTTGACTTCCCAAAAATGTGAAGAGGTTGTGAAACGCCTGTTTTCCAGAGAGGAACTCATTGAAAAAGGACATGAGATGAGGCTTCACAAAATAGAGATCAAAACAGAAGTGCGGCTTGGCAAACATGTGGGCGAAAAATGCCTGAAGATCATTAAAGAGACGTTTGCGCCCAATGCACAAAGACCTAATCTCGCTGAAAGGATCACTTCGGTCGATCCACACATTCAGAACGACGCGACCAAAGAAGCGCAATCGTTATTGGACAAGGTCCGTTCTTTTTCAAAAGGAAAACTTGTGGTCGATGCGATTATTTTGACATGCGCTGCCGTAGCTCTTGCTGCAATTTGCGCCTTTCCTCTTCTCGGAGTGCCGATGATCGCGACTACATTCGTATTCATAGCGATCAGCATGGTCTTCGTTGGAGTCGACATCAAACATCTTCATGACGATCTTTCAGCAGATCAGTTAGAAAAGTACGACAAACGGCTACTGATCGTTAGTTCCGCAATCTGTCTTGTTTCCATGGGAATCAGTGTCGCTTTGACGTTTGCCTTGGCCTTTTCTCCTGTGTCGTTATTGTTTTTGGCAGTAGGAGTGATGTGGCTGGGAATGAACGCGTATACATGGCATGTCTTGAAGAAACATGAATTTAAATATCAACAAGAGCATCCCACAGTTGCATGTTTCGATAAGATCGTCCATTCGAAACGGGTGGAAAGCGAACAAGTCAAAAGAGTCTTCAGCAAACTGCCGAGAGAAGACCAGAATGGGATCAAACACGCGATTTGGAAAAAGCATGTGAAACAGGGCGGTGGAAAACTGATCGATCCCGAAGACTTGAAATTGGACGAAGGACACGATTTCGGAACTGCCTTTTTCAATCTTTATCCTACTCATGAGGACGTGAAGTTCGCTGTTCAAAAACGTCTGCAGAAGATCGAAAAAATCAGGCTTGAGCAGCTTGAAAAAGACAAACTCCATAAGGCTGCTCTCAAAGACATGCTCATGCCATTAATTTGCGCTGAAAATCTGAAATAATGTTATGTTGCACCCAAATGGGGTTGCAACATGGAAGACCGACTGACGCTTGCGCTCGAAGATTTTTTGTCTTACATCGGTTCTGAAAGGGGACTAGCCCGAAACACCATCGCCGCCTATCGACAGGATATCCATGCTTTCTGCAGTTTTTTACGGCAAAAGGGGATTTGCGAATTCACACAAGTCGCGCATGAAGATATCATCGCCCATCTCGCTTGTTTAAGACGTCAAAACTACGCGAGCAGTTCGGTCTGCAGATCTCTCGTTGCAATAAAAGTCTTTTTCCGGTTTTTGAAAAAGGAAAAAACTGTATCGGACAATGCCGCATTATTTTTGGACAGTCCTAAGCTGTGGCAGCACATTCCCGAGGTCCTCGGTTATGATGAAGTCGATCGGCTGTTGAAACAACCCGATGCAGAGACCTGGATGGGGTCGAGGGACAAGGCGATCTTTGAAATCCTATACGCTTCCGGACTTCGGGTCTCCGAAGTATGCAATCTGAACATCCACGATGTCGATGACTCGTTTGTGAAGGTCAAAGGCAAAGGAGGAAAAGAGAGGATTGTTCCAGTAGGCAAAGCAGCGATCGATGCAATCGATGCATATCTTGCCCGTTTTCGAACAGATACGGAAACAGAAAAAGCCCTATTTCTATCCAAGAATGGAAAGAGGATCGATCGCATGACGATATGGAAACAGATCAAACTCTATGCCAAGCAAGCTGGCATCCACAAAGAGATTTCTCCCCACACTCTCCGCCATTCTTTCGCGACGCATTTACTGGAAAATGGAGCGGACCTCCGCGTGATCCAGGAAATGCTCGGACACGCCAATATTGGGACCACCGACCGTTACACCCATATCAGCCAGCGTCATTTGACCGACGCCTTTTCTAAGTTCCATCCCCGTCCTTGATTTTTTCACGGCTTAAACGCCAGCGGTCTATTTTGAGCTGAAGTTCTTCGAGATAAAGATAGGTGACGGGAGTCAAGTAAAGCGTCAGGATTTGAGACAGGATCAATCCGCCGATGATCACGATTCCAAGAGGAGCTCGACCTTCTGCGGTGATGCCGCCGAATCCGATCGCGATGGGCACAGCGCCCATTAGAGCGGAGAGGGTTGTCATGAGGATGGGGCGGAAACGGATGAGGCAGGCATCTTCAATGGCCTCGTGAGGTTTTTTCCCTTGCGCTACAGCGACGTTCGCGAATTCGATCATGATGATCCCGTTTTTCAATACGATTCCGAGCAGAAGGATGATCCCAAGAAAAGAATAAAGAGAGATAGGCTGTTGGAAGATGAGAAGACATAACAGTCCTCCGAATGCTGCGGGAGGCAGAGTGGACATGACTGTGATCGGCTGTAAGAAATTTTCATATAGGATTCCCAGGATGATGTAGATGATGAAAAAAGTGATCATGAGGAGGAAGCCGAGGTTGGAAAAGGATTCGAGGAAGATATTTGCTGCTCCTTGGACTTTTCCTGTAATCGAGGGAGGTAAAATTTCTTTTGCGAGCCTATCGAGAGAAGTGATCGCTGTACTAAGAGGGATATCTCGGAGACTGAAAGAAATCGTGATCGAAGGAAACCCATTGATGTGGTTGACATTCAAAGGACCTACTGATTCTTTCATCTCGACGACCTGGTTCAAAGGAACCAACTTGCCGGTAGTGGACGAGCGCACGTATAGTTGTGAAAGCATCGAAGGATCATTATAAAATTTTGGCAGCACTTCCATGATGACGTAGAACTGGTTGTCCGGTTCATTGATAGGAGATAGATTTCCATCAGCAAAGGCGTAGCCTAAAGTATTTTCGATATCCGCAGCTGTGATATTCAAGACCGAGGCCCTGTCGCGCAAAATATGCAATTTCAGCTGTGAAAGCTGAATCTCGAGATCACTGTATACCTGTGTAAAACCAGAGAGCCGTTTAATCCGTTCAAATAGGATCGGGCCATATTTGTACAGGTCCTCGGAATTTAAGCTTTGAAGGGTGTATTGATATTGCCCTTTGCTAGCAGAAGTGCCGATATCGAGGTTGATCAAGGGAACAGCCTTCATATACACTTTCAGGCCGGGAATGTCGAAAAGTTTAGGTGCGAGTTCGTCCATGATCTTTTGGATATCGGGGCGCTTGTTTGGAGGTTTTAGATCGATGAAAAAAATTCCCTGGTTGTCTGTGGTGTAAGAAGAGGCAAGCGATGTGATGCTGTCATAGTATTCATTTTTTTTTATCACCTCATTGACTTGCTCTTGATATTTGAACATTTGAAACGGGGATGTGCTCTCGCTAGCTATTGTGAATCCCTCGATCGCCCCTGCATTGTTGCCCGGTAAAAATTCTCTTGGTAGAACGAGAAAGAGGACAATGCTTCCAATCAAACAGAGGATTCCTCCTGAAAGGATCACGATCCGATGAGACAGGCTCCAAAGGAGGGTTTTTTTGTAAAAGGCGATCATTCTTTGATGGATCCCCTTGGAAAAACGCTCGACTCTATTTTGTCTTGCCTGAGGATTGAATGTTGGGATCAATCTGCTGCACAGCATTGGCGTTAAAGTCAGTGAAATGATTCCGGAAAGCAGCACCGCGCTGATGATCGTGATGGAAAATTCATGAAGGAGCCGTCCGATGATCCCTTTCATAAAAAGAAAGGGGATGAACACTGCTGCAAGACAGATCGTCATGGAAACGATTGTCATGCTGATTTCTTTGGAACCATTGAAGGCGGCATCGATCGGTCTTTCACCATGTTCGACATGGCGTACGACGTTTTCGATGACAACAATAGCATCGTCGACCAGGAACCCGACTGACAAAGTGATCGCAAGCAACGAGAGAATATCGACCGAATATCCGAAAGAGGATAAGACGATGAACGTACCCATAATAGATAAAGGAATGGCCAGAGCGGGAATGATCGTGTTCATCACTTTTCCCAAATAAATAAAAATGACCATCACTACTAATGCGATGGAAAGGAACAAAGTGAATTGGACGTCGAATATCGCTTCTTTGATAAACGTGGAGAGATCGAATGATGGTTCTAATTTCACCGAACCCGGCAATTGTTTTTCAAGCTCAGGCAACAGTTGATCAATCTGTTTCATGATCTGCAGAGTATTGCTTCCCGGCTGCTTCGAGACACCGATAATTACGCATGGCTCGTCGAGATCAGGCTTGATGAAATGCAAATAGAATTTGTCTGTTTGCAGATTGTCCATCGCCCTGCCGATATCTCGTATTCGGACGACAGCGCCATTTTTATTTTTTATGATCATGGAGTTATAGCCGTCTGCATGCCGAATCTGTCCATCTACATCGAGGTTGACTTCACGAGTAGAACCATAAAGTACCCCGACGGGTTCATAGATATTTTGACTTTTAATGGCGGCGGCGACTTCATCCAGACCAATATTCTTGGCCGCTAGTTTCTGTGGATCGACCTGCACGCGTACGGCGTAAGGAGATCCCCACAGGGCGATGCTGGCAACACCATTCACGATGCTAAGGTGCTGTCCTATGTTTTTCTTAGCGTAATTGTAAAGATCCGCGTGCGTCATAGTGGCCGAATGAAGGGATAGAAACAGAATAGGCGTGGCAGTTGGATTCACCTTCTGATAAGTAGGGGAATAGGGCAGATTTTGAGGGAGCTGGGCTGCAGAAGCATTGATCGCGGCCTGTACATCCTGGGCAGCCGAATCGATCGATTTTTCAAGAACGAACTGCAAGACCATTGTCGCAGATCCGGTTTTACTTGTAGAAGAAATCGTATGGATCCCTTCGATGGTCAAAAATTGCTGTTCTAGAACGGAAGTGACATTGTTCGCCATCGTATCAGGATTGGCTCCTGGATACCATGCTTGGACTTCGATGGTAGGATATTCGATATCCGGCAGGTCGCTGACAGGGAGGTTCCGATAAGCGACAAAGCCAAAAAACAGGATCGTCACCATTGCTAGAATAGTCATGATCGGCCGTCGGACAAATGGCGCGGAAACATTCATAAATGGCTCTTTATCTCTATCGGAGGATTTTTGATGTTGACGCGCGCTCCATGGTAAAGATTGATTTGGCCGTCCAAAACCACTGTTTCATCCGCTTTTACTCCATCAGAGACCGCGATATAGTTTTCATATTTTTGTCCTGTGTGTACGGTGCGCATCTCTACCGTTTGATCTTCTTTGACGATAAAAACGTAAGCTCCGCTTTGTCCGATTTGAACAGACTGGGAAGGAACGAGGACTGCATCCTGTTGCTCTCCGAGTTTCAAACGAACATCGACGAATTCTCCCGGCCAGAGTGTTTTTTCTTCATTTGGAAGAGTCGCTTTAAGCAGGATCATGCCTGTATTTTCATCCACCATGTTATCGATCAGGGTCAAAATGCCTTCGTAAGGACAACTGTAATCTTGATTTAAAAATAAGTGAGTCGTAAGCAGACCTTGTCTTTGAAGAGATTGAATTGTAGGTAGGTCTTTTTCAGGAATGAAGAAACTGGCGTAAATCGGAGTGATCTGATTCAACGTGACCAAAGGATTTGTACTGGCGTTTTGAATCAGATTGCCGACGTTGATTTTTACATTTCCGGTGACGGCGTTCATCGGGGCGCGGATGTAGCAATACTCAAGATTGAGCTTCGCATTTTCCACATCGGCAAGATTTTCTTTAACCGATGCTTTGTCGGTGAGCACATTCGTCATGTATTTTTCAAAATCGAGCTGCGAGACATAATCTTCCTGGATCAATTTCGCGTACCGGCGCACAGTGTCTTCATCGTATTTTAAGTTTGCCAGTGTAAGAGCAAGTGCCGCTTCTGCTTTCTGCAAGGCAGCTTGGTAAGGTCGGGGATCGATGAGGAACAGCAAATCTCCTTTATTGACTGTTTGCCCTTCCACAAAGTACTGGTCCTTTAGAATGCCTTCGATCTGGGAGTTGATCTGGACGGTCGTAAAGGCCTCCATATGCCCGACATAATCGAGAAAAATAGGAACATCGCATTGCACAGCTTTAGCTACTGTGACAGGAACGGACGGGATTTGAGGCTGTTCTTTTTTTGCGCATCCGGACAAAAGATAAGAAATGCAAATGACAATAAAAATTGAGTGTCTCATTTAAAATGCCTTTTTTTCTGCGATCGAGTTTTCAGATAAAATTCCAGTGGCGTAGGCAAGGGTTGAAAGAGATACGAACCATTGCTGGATTGCATTGGCCTGTGTCGCACGTGCATTTGCGAGTGCGCTTTGAGCAGAGACCACATCTAAAATCGTTTTCACCCCTGCTTTATACTGTGCAAGCGCAACTTTGTATTGTTTTTGTGCTGCCTCCAAAAATGAATCGGAGAACTCAAGGGTCTCAAAAGAGACTTTCACATTGGAATGGGAGGTCGCAATGTCTTTGATGACCTGAAGTTCAGTCTGCCTCAGTGTCGCTTTTGCCTGTTGTTTTTGGGCCTTTGCCTGTCTCAGAGCATTCAACGTGCTGAAACCGGAGAAGATAGGAATGTTCAAAGACACCATGTTGCTGTAATCATAATTATCATGTAATCCCTGAAGGAAATACATTCTGCCGATATCAAAATTGTAGGTCAGAGTCGGCCAAAACTGATTTCTAACGGCTCGAATATTTGCCTCTTGTGATTGCAAATTGGCTTCCGCTGCCAACAAGTCGGCCCTTTGCTGCAGAGCATATGAAATCAACTCGTTGATGTCCTGAATCTTGATCTGTGCAGGAATTACGGTGGGCAGGTCTTCGACAGCGAAACAGAGATTAGCGGGCAGCCCCATATCATTCAGCAATGCTGCATAAGAAGTTTCTACTGCCTGCTGTTGTGCTACCCATTCTGTCTGGTTTTGCAACAATTGTGTTTTGGCTTGCAGAACATCCGAGACATCTTTGATACCCGCCATAAAACCAACATTGGCTGCATCTAAAGTGATCTGCGCGGTCTCGACATTGGCTGCATAAGCGGCATAAAGTTGTTTTTGGTAGAGATAAGAATAATAATCTGTGCTGATCGTCTGAATGAGGGTTTGGATGGCCCGATTATGAGTCCAATCTGCAAAATATAACGCCTGTCTTGCCGCTTCGCTCGTCTCGCGCATTTGGCCAAAATCCCAGACGGTGTAGGCAACCTGGAGCTGCGGACCCCATTGGATGTAATTTTGCGTCGTCAATACGACGTTCAATTGGGTTGGGGCAAACGTAGGGAATACGCCTTGTTCAAAAGACATGGTTCCTGTAATCGTCGGAAATTGGCTGCTTTGAGTTTGCGCATATTGAGCTGCTGCCTGTCTGGCCTGCGCCCACGTGATTTGCGTTGTCGGATTGTTGTTCAAAGCGATGTTGACGACTTCGGCAAGCGTCAGAGGTTGTTCTTGGGCATCCGGCATCATTAAGGCAAGAGGAGCTCGATGTTGCTGTGCTTCAGGCGGCGGTTCCCATGGCTTTTGGGCAGATACGGGAGTTACGAGCCAAGGTTCAATCACAACGCGATTAGGATACGGGTAGTAATTACACCCGCTAAGTATGACCAATAGCACATAAGAACATGGAAGCATCTTGCTAAGCCGCATCCGTTCTCCGGGGAGTCTCTTAATTCCGGAGTATATCTATTGGAGCTTTTTGGTCAAAAGATCATTGACGACGGAAGGGGACGCTTTGCCTTGGCATAGCTTCATGACTTGGCCGACCAGGTAACCGAATGCTTTTGTTTTGCCTGCTTTGTAATCGATAATGGACTGGGGATTGTCCTGGATCACCTTATCGACGAGAGGCTCGATAGAAGAGACATCATGGACGGGTTGAAAATCGGGATTTTCTTTAACGATCTCCTCGCAATCTTTTTCTGGATGCAGCATCATTTCATCGGCGACTTTTTTAGCGATTTTTCCGGTGATGATCTCTTTGTCGATCATAGTTACCAGTTTGGCTACCTGATCATGCTTGATCCCGAATTGAACAAGATTTTTTCCTGTATCTTTAAGCCTTCCCGCAAATTCCACAGTGAGCCAATTGCATAGACTCTTCGCGTTTGGGCAGAGCTTTAAAGCTTCTTCAAAATAATCGGACAGAGCTTTGTTATTTACCAAAATAGATGCTGAATATTGAGGCAGCTGCAATTCGGTGAGATACCGCTTGTAACGATCGTAGGGGAGTTCTGGAAGGGATGCGCGAACGGATTCAATATACGCGTCTGTGAGAACGATCGGAACGAGGTCAGGTTCTGGAAAATAACGGTAGTCTTCAGCTTCTTCTTTTTCCCGCATCATCACTGTTTCTTTTTTCTCCAGATCAAAACGGTACGTTCCCTTCGTGATGACAGTTGCGGGATCTGCATGCGGGTTGAGGCTGTAAGCGCGAATCTGCCTTCGTATCTCGGATTCAAGCGCCATCTCCATGTTGCTGAAAGAATTCATGTTTTTGATTTCAACTTTCGGCCTTAGATTTTTTTCTCCTTTCATCCGCACGGAAATATTGGCATCGATACGAAGAGAACCTTCTTCCATATTGCAATCCGATGCATCGATATATTCCATGATCGCCTTGACTGCCATTGCGTAGGCAACAGCCTCTTTAGGAGAAGAGATACAAGGTTCTGATACAATTTCTAGAAGAGGGACTCCTGCACGGTTGTAATCGACTCCGGCAAAATTGCTAAAATGCTTGAGCATGCCCGCATCATCTTCTAAATGAGCACGGTTAAGGGCGAAGTGCTTGACATGGCCTTCTGTTTCAGCGGTCACGACGCCGCCGATGATGATCGGCTTGTCGAATTGAGTGATCTGAAAGTTGCGGGGGCTATCGGGATAAAAATAAGACTTCCGATCGAATTTGCTGACATGGGCAACGGTTGCATGAACGGCGCACCCGAATTGCACGGCTTTCCGCACTGCTTCTTTGTTCAAGACCGGTAAGGAGCCTGGCTGTCCTGTGCACACATCGGTGATATTCGTATTCGGCTCATCGCCAAATCGATTCGGCGCCCTGCTGAAAAGCTTGGACTTGGTGTTTAACTGCACATGGATTTCGAGCCCTATTACCGGTTCCCAAAGCTCGTAACGAATATCGCTCATACTATTCCTTTGTCGTCGAAAAGAGGAGGGATCTTTTGATTGAAATTGGTTGCTTGCTCAAAAGCATACGCGCACGATAACACGTGGGCATCATGCATTTGCGGGCCGAGCAATTGCAGCCCAAAAGGTTTATTGTCTTTGCTGAACCCGGAAGGGATGTTGATGGCAGGCAGGCCTGTAAGATTCGCGCAGATGGTATAAATATCCTGCAGATACATTTGCAGCGGGTCTTGAAGAGAGCCAAGAGGGAAAGCTGGAAAGGGGGAAGTCGGCATCGCGATGATGCTGCAATCTGAAAATGCTTTTTTTACTTGTTGGATAATCAGGGTCCGTACTTTTTGGGCTTTTTTGTAATACGCGTCTTGAAAGCCTGATGACAAGACATAAGTTCCGAGGAGGATCCGATTTTTGACTTCCGGTCCAAACCCTTCCTGTTTGGAAAAATCATAGACTTCATCGAGTGTCGTTGCACGTTTCGAACGGAGCCCATATCGAATGCCGTCAAAACGGGCCAAATTAGTGGAAGCTTCCGCTGTAGCCAGAATGTAATAGATCGCTATCGAATATTTGAGGATGTCGAGGTCTATATCGACAATGGTAGCACCTGTTTTTTTTAACGTATCGATAGAGCGTAGGAAATTTTCTTTGGACTCTTCGGAGAGATTTTCTAGAAAGTGCCAGGGGACCCCAATTTTGATATTCTGTAAGGATTTATTTAACTTTTCAGAATACGTTTCCACCGGCAAGTTCAGGCTTGTGGAATCATGTTCGCAATGACGACCGATCACTTCCATGATCAGGGCCATGTCTTCGACATTCGTTGTAAATGGCCCGATCTGGTCCAAAGAGGAGGCGAAAGCGACCAGTCCATAACGAGAAACTCTTCCATATGTTGGTTTAAACCCAAGAATTCCGCACAAAGCGGCCGGTTGCCTAATGGACCCTCCCGTATCGCTTCCCAACGCAATGGGACAGAGCCGAGCTGCGACCGAAGCGGCAGATCCACCGGAAGAACCTCCTGGAGAACAAGAGAGATCCCAGGGATTTTTTGTTGTTTTGAATGCAGAGTTCTCAGTCGATGAGCCCATTGCGAATTCGTCAAGGTTGGTCTTTCCGATGATCAACGCATCTTCTTCTTCCAATAAACGGACGACCGTGGCATCGAAGACAGCCCGATAGTTGGACAAAAATCGAGAGGCGCATGTCGTGATCTCGCCTTTAATGTGCATATTGTCTTTAACAACGATCGGAACGCCTGCCAGTTTTCCTAAAGGTTTGTTCGAAGCGCGTTTTCGGTCCAATTCCTGTGCCTTGAGCAGGACGCGGTCCGTAAGAATGGATAGGAACGCATCGAGTTGTGCATCATGCTTTGCGATTCTTGTCAGCGTCTTTTCAGCGATAGAAGATGCGGAAACTTCACCGCTTTTAAAAAAATGGGACAATGCTTTGGCTGATTGCTGATGCATGCGTGCCTTTATTAATTGTTAAATTTAATGACGGGAGGAACGCGCACCATTCCGCCGACATGAGAAGGAGCATTGGCAAGGAATAGTTCCCGGGAAAGGATTTCTCCCACTTCATCTTCGCGCATGACATTATTGACCGTTTCCAGGACGTGGTTGCAAGTAGCCACCCCCTCAGTATTAATTTCTCGAAGTTGCTCAATATGGGTAAGAATTTTTTTAAGCCCGGTAAGAAATGTCTTTTTCTCATCTTCGGTAGTTTCAATGCGGCACAACTTTGTCAGTTTAGCCAATTCCTTTTCGTCGAATTCCGCCATGCCTTAAATCCAAATTTGTTTGAACGACAATGATAATCGCAAAGAACCCAATAGTCAAAGAGAAAAAAGAACGGATTTTAAAAGATTTTTTTGTTCGACATATCTCATCATCGTATTCTGATTCGAAGACCAAACAAAAATCCCCCAAACACAGAGTGAAGAACTGAGACGCTAAGGCACTGAGATTTAAAAGTACATCTCCAATCATTTTTTTTTCGAGAGAAGCTCGAAGCATTAGAAGGCTGTAAGATTGTTTTCAGAAAACAAGAAATCGAAGGAGCCTTGAACATAATGAGGTTTCTTGTTTTCTGAAAACAATCTTACAGCCTTCTAATGAGCGCTGCGCGCAAAAAAAATGATCTCTGTGTCTTAGTGTCTCGATTCTGTCCTCAGTGTTTATGGGATTCTATAAACTCTATCCTTGACAAGTGATAATGAAATTTTCTAATCTTCTTTATTATCGAACACTCACTCATGAGGAAAAAATGAAAAGAGGTCTAAGCTCGTTTTTTAGTTTCATCTCTCTGCTCATCATCATTATCGGAGCGCTGAATTGGGGTCTTTGGGGGTTTTTTCAGTTCGATTTCTTCGCTTGGATCTTTCACGGCAATACCAATTGGTCAAGCCGAGTCGTCTATGCGATCATAGGCCTTGCGGGGCTTTGGAGCATCCGTTTTCTAGGACGTTGCGGGGCTATATGCTGTCATAAATGCAAACTTTGCCACAATGCACCTTGCGCCTGCGAAAAAGAGGGCCGTTGCAATTGCGGGAATGAAGACTGTCAATGCTGCAAAGACCGCACCTGTCCCTGCGATAAGGAAGGCTGTACATGCGGATGCTGCAAAAAGAAATAATGGTTTTTATCTTTTAAATCCAAAATTGGGAATAATCGTTGGATTTTTGGCAAAGCCAGGTCTTTGTCCAGAGCGCTTAGACGAAAATCATCGAATATCTGATTTGTTTCTAAATCGTAAAACAAATCTTCAGAATAGGAGATATCAGAAATTCCGGATGCTTCAACTAACTCAAAGAGATTAGTATTTATCGAATTGCGGATATCTGAAGGGAGCTTTTTGAAGATTTTAAATGCTTCTTCATATCGTTTGTTTTCAAGTCCTTTCTTGATTTGATCCATTGTCCAACGATAAGCTGCCTTTGCAATTCTTGCATTTCGACTATGATATTTTTCTTTTCCAATTTTTTTATCCGCTGCTAAAAGAAGATTGCGAATTTCAGCCGGCATTCTGAACACATTCTTAAACCCTTTATTCCTTTGGTTTTTATTAAATAGATCCATAATTTTTATCATATAATCGATTGTAATGGCTGAGATATGATCTTTAAGACAATTCGCTTCAACTTTCCAGTCTTCGAACACCGATGTTATAGTTGAAATTGGGCCAAGATTGTAAATATCACCATAAGACTTGTCCAAGAAACACTTCATCTGACTGATCACGCTTCTAGCGACTTTAACATTATCTTCATGGAGTACTTTCGGACGTGTTGCAATGATTTCCTTAGCGATTGCAGCTTTTTGTTCATCATCCGACTGCGCAT
>DATIJE010000105.1:0-11460 GCA_035478995.1 Rhabdochlamydiaceae bacterium
AGTATCACGCAGTTTAGCTTCTAATTCTTCATACGTTGGCTTCACGCCGAAGCATTATTAAAGATTTTACATTTTTTGAGAAAAAAAATTTGAAACAGATATTTTTTCACCTGCCGACGAAGGAGGTAGGTGAACATCTACGCTCAGAACAACCTAATTAAGTAAAAAACAAAAAATATACAACAAACTTATTTAAAAATAGAAAAAAAACGAAATAAATGTATAATTCATTGCAAATCTAATTAAGGTTTTTTTGAGCGAATATCACAGTAAATATTGGGCTTATGCTTTAACGCTGAAAAGCGCTTCTAATAGCATTCGAAATCTTTCCAGATCGATTGCCAATGCTAGCGTTGACTTAAATCCGCATCAAGTTCGTGCTGCCCTATTCGCTCTTCAGTCTCCCCTATCGAAAGGCGTGATTTTGGCAGATGAGGTCGGTCTTGGGAAAACAATTGAGGCCGGTCTTGTTATTGCACAAAAATGGGCAGAGAAAAAACGTAATATCCTCTTGATTGTTCCCGCTTTCTTGCGTAAACAATGGGAATCTGAACTTCAAGAAAAGTTCTATTTACCAACTAAAATCCTTGATTCGAAAGTAGATGCCTCTCCCTTTGAAAGCTCGGGAGAAATATTGATCTGCTCTTACCAATTCGCCGCCCAAAGATCTCATCTTCTTCAGAAAAATTGGGATCTTGTGGTAATCGATGAAGCTCATCGAATGAGGAATGTTTACAAGAGTTCGAACAAGCAAGCTCGATCTATTGCTGGAGCCTTGGAAAGATCTCCTAAAATTCTTCTTACAGCGACCCCACTGCAAAACAACCTTCTGGAACTTTATGGACTGATTAGTGTTATTGACCCCTATATTTTCGGAGACGAAATTTCTTTCAAGGATCAGTTCATCCTTTCACGAAATGAGGAATCGAGGAACCAGATCCTGAAGAAAAGAATCGAGCCTCTTATCATCAGAACCCTTCGTAAACAGGTCAAAGAATATATCCCCCTTACCAAGAGAATTGCTTTAACCCATGAATTTGTTCCCGACGATGATGAGCAAAGGTTATACGAAGCCGTATCAGCTTACCTTCAAAGGGAAGACCTTGCTGCGTTACCAAATAGTCAGCGTCAATTGATTACTCTCGTCTTAAGAAAACTCCTTGCATCATCCTCTTTTGCAATTACCCATACATTAAGAGGCATGGTTGAAAGACTTGAAAAAGAGGCGGGTCCACGCCATCTACTCGAAGAACTCGACCCCGATCAATTAGATGCAATTGATGAAGAGCTTAAGGAACGACTCCAGTCAACTCTTCCCGATCAGGAGACAAGACAGCAAAAAGAAAAAATTCGAGAAGAAGCGCAAGAACTTCGCACATACCTCGAATTAGCTGAAAAAATCAGAAAAAACAACAAAGGTGAAACGCTGCTTATAGCTCTTGAAGAAGCGTTGAAAAAAGCAGATGAGCTGGGATCATCTCATAAAGCCGTTATTTTCACGGAATCAACTCGAACTCAAGCTTATCTATACGAACACTTATCAGCCAATGGTTATAAAGGCCAAATTGTACGAATTAATGGCTCAAATAATAACCCTGATTCAAAAGCAATCTATCAAAGCTGGGTTGAATCTAAAGAGTGTAAATCAAAAACCGGTTCCAAAGCCGTCGAAATGAAAGGAGCTCTAGTCGATTATTTCCGTAAATCGGCAACGATCCTTCTTGCAACAGAAGCGGCAGCCGAAGGCATCAATCTTCAGTTTTGCTCCCTTGTTATTAACTACGACCTCCCATGGAATCCTCAGAGAGTTGAACAGCGAATTGGCCGATGCCACCGATATGGTCAGAAACACGATGTCGTCGTCGTGAATTTCGTGAACACGCGTAATGAAGCTGATAAGCGGGTCTTTGAACTTCTTCGAGAAAAATTTAAACTTTTTGATGGGGTATTTGGCGCAAGCGACGAAATTTTAGGGGCAATTGAATCAGGCATCGATATTGAAATGAGAATCCATGAGATCTATCAAACAGCTCGCACCACAGAACAAATCAAGTCTGCCTTCGATCTAATCCAGATGGAACTTGATGAACAGATTCAAATGAATCTACAACAAACAAGGCGACATCTTTTAGATCATTTTGATGAAGACGTCACTTCGCTGCTGAGATTTCAACAAAATGAAACAACAGCGACCTTGTCACAGAGAGAAAAATGGCTTCAATCTCTTATTAAGGCGGAACTTGGACTCGAAAAAATTACTTCGATTTTTAATATTCCAGGTTATTCCTCACCTTGCACTTTCAACTGGCAAGAGTCTCAGGAAACTGGAGCTCATTTTCTCAGGGAGGACGATCCCCCCGTCTTTTCAATTATTGAGCAAGCAATGGCTCTCAATACACCAACCGCCGAACTGCATTTTAACTACTCTGAATATAATCACAAAATTTCTCTGGTTGAACCACTGATAGGCGCTTCTGGCTGGCTTAGTCTTTCATTGCTTGAAATCAAAGCCTTTGAAAAAGAGCAGCACCTGATATTTGCAGGCATTACAGATGATGGCATTCCCCTTGACCCCGAAACTTGCGAAAAGCTTTTTCAGTTACAAGCATCGTCAGCGTCTATTTCTCTTATACCTCCATCTTTTGAAGCCAATATTGAATCCCAATGCGCCTCTATTATTTCTGAAGTTGAAAATAGAGCAGGCTCCCTTTACGAAAGCGAAGTGGAAAAACTCGATGCATGGTCAGATGATCTGAAATTACGCCTCGAAAAAGAGCTCAAAATTCTCGACAAGGAAATCAGAGATCATCGGAAAAGGGCTGCCGCAGCACCTGTCTTAGCAGAAAAGCTTCAAATTCAACAAGCTATCCGTACTTTAGAGAAACAGCGCTCTCAAAAACGATCAGCGCTTTTCGAAGAAGAGGATCGTATTGATAGTGAACGTGACTCAATGATCGAGAAATGTTCGAATTCGGTTCATCCTCAAAGCTCTCTTACACCCCTTTTTCAGATAAGGTTCAAAGTAATATGAGAAATATGTCGAATCATCCAGCTCCTAGCGTCGGGCTTGGCCTTACATGGCCAACCAAACACCGATGGGAATCTCCTGAAACTAGAATCCTCGTCTCAAAGGAAGTTTTTTGCTCTGAACGAAAGGGGCAAACAGAGAACCTGCTTATCCGTGGAGATAATCTTTTGGGTCTCAAAGCCCTAGAACAGAAATATCGAGAAAAGATTCGATGTGTCTACATCGATCCTCCTTACAATACAAAAAGCTGCTTTGCACATTACGATGATAGCTTTGAGCATTCACTTTGGCTCGATATGATGAAAGAGCGACTCAAAATCCTCGAACGCCTTCTTCGAAAAGATGGCACAATCTGGATATCGATCGATGATGATGAATGTCATTACCTTAAAGTGCTTTGCGATGAGATCTTTGAAAGGAAAAATTTCGTGGCTAATGTCATCTGGGAAAAAAAGTATTCCCCTCAGAATGACGCAAAATGGCTCTCGGATTCGCATGACCACATTCTCGTTTATGCTAAAAATATCGATCTAAAGCACTGGGGTCGTGACATCAAGAAGGGGCTAAACTTATTGCCTCGCACAGAAGAGATGGATGCTCGTTATAAAAATCCAGACAACGATCCAAGAGGAGCATGGAAACCTAGCTGTCTTTCTGTAAAGACTTATTCTGCTAGCTGTGACTACCCAATCCGCACGCCTTCTGGAAGAATAGTAAATCCCCCTTCAAGTTCTTGTTGGGGAGTCTCTCAAGATAAATTTAGGGAATTAGTC
This sequence comes from Rhabdochlamydiaceae bacterium, assembly GCA_035478995.1. Classification (GTDB taxonomy): domain Bacteria; phylum Chlamydiota; class Chlamydiia; order Chlamydiales; family Rhabdochlamydiaceae; genus DATIJE01. Next base: position 3,802 of record DATIJE010000105.1, read on the forward strand.
AGAGACAATCGTATCTGGTTTGGTTTCGATGGAAAAAATGTTCCATCTCTGAAACGCTTTCTGTCTGAAGTGCAGGACGGAATAGTCTCTAAAACTATTTGGCCTAGGGCAGAAGTCGGAGACAATCAAGAAGCTAAGCGTGAGGTCATCAGTTTTAATCCAAAAGACGTCTTTGCAACACCCAAACCCGAGCGCTTAATTCAGCGCATTTTATATCTAGCCACAGATCCTGGGGATATCGTTCTTGACTGCTTTGCCGGCTCTGGCACAACGGGCGCTGTTGCCAATAAAATGAAACGCCGTTGGATCATGATTGAAATGGGTAAGCATGCAGAAACCCACATCATTCCTCGTCTCCAGAAAGTGATCGAAGGAACAGATCCCGGAGGAGTTACTGAGATGAACAATTGGAAAGGCGGCGGAGGATTTCGTTATTGCGAACTGGCCCCTACTCTTTTCGAAAAGAACCGGCTGGGGCGACTGGTCATCAATAAACAATACAACACTTTGATGTTGGCTGAGGCCATATGCGAAAAAGTTGGCTTTACTTTCGATCCAAAATCTGACCCTTACTGGATTCATGGCTATTCAACTGAGCGCGATTTCATCTATGTCGTCCCTCGCGAAGTTACAAATGCCGAACTACAACACTTAAGCGATGAAGTAGGCGCCAGCCGAAGCCTCATGGTGATGTGCACGGCATTTCGAGCAGAACCTAAAGACTTTACAAACTTAACCATTAAGAAAATCCCCAAAGAACTTTTGAATCGATGTGAATGGGGCCGCGATGACTACAGTTTAAGAACCGCACTGGAAACTGAAGCAGAACTTGCCAACAAACCAAAACGTAAAGAACGGATATAACTTATGTACCAGAATATCAAAAATGAGATCCGCCAAAGACTTAGTCTCAGGCATCCCCAAGTCGAAGCTCTCGAATTTACAGCCCAATTTGTAGAAATAGTCGGCTTGCACAAAGAATGCAATCTTGTCTCGTCTCTTGAAAAGACTAGAGAGAAGTTTCCTCATCTAAAAGATTTTGAGCGTCAATTTGCAAACATATGTCTTGCCTTAGCAACCGGAGTAGGTAAAACACGTCTAATGGGGGCGATCATTGCTTATCTTGTCAAAGCTCACAAAGTCCGCCATTTCATGATCTTGGCACCAAACAGAACGATTTTAGAAAAACTGGAAAGAGAATTTAAAAATCCATCCGATCGCAAATATGTATTTCAAGGTCTTGGAGATTTGGCCAGTCGATTGAAAATCATTACCAGAGAGAACTTTTATGAAGGCGCGGGTATTCGCAACAACAGGTTAAATGTTCAGGATTTTTTCGACTCTCGCGAGATTCATATAAATATTTTTAATATTGCCATGATCCATACTCGTAATGACATAGCTCGAAAGATGAAAAAGGGGAATGACTACGTGCCTGAGGGGTATTTTCAGTACCTGTCAGGGCTTGATGATCTTGTCGTTCTCATGGATGAAGCTCACAGATATCGTTCAGAAGGGGCAACTCAGGCGCTAAATGATCTTAAGCCGATACTAGGAATCGAGCTAACGGCTACACCATACATTGAAAAAGGAGAGAAAAGGCGGGATTTTTTCAAAAACGTAGTTTTTGAATATCCCCTTGCCCAAGCCATCCGAGATGGTTTTGTTAAAGAACCTGAAGTAGCTGGGCGCGAAAATTTCAAGGCTGCCGATTATACCAACGAAGATCTTGAAGAACTCAAAATTAAAGATGGCATCCGCATTCATGAACAAACGAAAATCCACCTCCTAACCTATGCCTCTAAAGAAGCGCTAGCTCCTATCAAGCCTTTCATTCTCATTATCGCTCAGGATACGTCCCATGCAAATAGAATCCGTGCGCGAATAGAGCATCCCGAATTCATGGACGGCCAATATCAAGGCAAGGTATCCACCGTCCACTCTAAACAGGAAGGAGAGGACGAAGAAAAGATGATCCGAGACCTTCTTTCGATTGAACAGCCCGGAAACTCCATTGAAATCGTGATCCATGTGAATATGCTCCGTGAGGGTTGGGACGTTGTGAATCTTTACACCATCATTCCTCTTCGAACCGCAAACTCAAAAACTCTGATTGAACAGCAAATTGGCCGTGGTCTTAGACTCCCTTATGGTAAACGAACTGGCGTCAAAGAAATCGATCGATTAACCATCGTGTCCCATGATCGATTTAATGACATAATTGATGAAGCAAACAAGAAAGATTCGATCATTCGAAAAGGGTGGTTCATTGACCGCGAAATTCCTGATGAGGGGCAATGCATTCGAGAGATCTTGCCCAAAGTAGAAGTCGGGCATCTTGAGCCATTTTCAGAAGAAGAGCGCGAGACGATACGCAAAGCGCTAAACATCCCCAATATAAAATCTCTTTCCGACAGAGAAATTAAGGAACACATTCAACAATTTGAGAAAGCGCAAGGACGTGATGTCGAAAAGCCAGAAAAATTTATTCGCGTGGTCAAAGCGCTTGCCGAATTAACAAGCGGCCTAACGCTGGAAATCCCCCGAATTACCATACAGCCTGAACTGATAGAGTGTTCCAGATATCGCCGTTTTAAATTGGATCTCAAAGCCTATACCCCTCCGCCGATTGGAGAAGATCTTATAATAATGAACCTTGCCACAGGAGAAAAAACTCGTCTGGGAAAATCCCAACCAATCGAACGAAATGAACCTGTTAATGAAAGCATAGAATCTGCTCTTCTAGACCGGAATGAACTGGCCGCAACAGAAGAAAATCAGGAACTCGCTCGAGATCTTGCTGAGCAGGTTGTTGCACATTTCCAAACCTATTTGAAAACCGAACTCGATATTGCCAATGTTTGGTTTCATTATAAAAACCAATTACTCCCTGTTATTTTTCAACAGATGGAGCAGCATTACGCTCCGCCAAAACAAGCATATTCTATCTCAGGTAGTTCATACGAAGTTCATCCAAGAAAAACAAAAAAAGAGATCGTCCGTAAAAACCAGGAACCCATCGGTTTTCGCATCCCAATAGCACAGAGGTCTACCATTAGGGAATTGATTTTTAATGGGTTTGAAAAATCTCTCTACACTGAAGCGGTTTTTCATAGTGACCCTGAGCGACGCTTTGCGATCATACTCGAGGGTGCAACTTCCGTTCTAAAATGGCTAAAAGCAAATGATGGAGAAATTCGATCGATTTTCTATCACAAAGACGATCGCTATCATCCCGACTTCGTAGTTGAGACTGTGAATACCATGTGTCTTTGTGAAATCAAAAGACGGGTGGACATTGATACCCCGATCGTCCAACAAAAAAAACTGGCGGCCGTAGAGTGGTGTAAAGAAGCCAGTCGTCTAGCCAACCAACACAAGAAAAAACCTTGGAGCTATCTGTTGATTCCTCACGATGAGGTTCAGATAAATATGACCTTTGAAGCTCTCACAGCAAAATATATGGTGAGATAGTGACGCTTCCAAGTTTTGTTCTTTCCATCTTACTTCCCGATGGGATTCCAGAGGGAATGAAAATCATAGAGAAATCCAATTGGAATGGATGCGGACTTTCGATCCCACGCTCCCTATTCGGAAAGCATAAAAATCGACCCGAGCTGCAAAAGCCTGGTGTTTATCTTCTTTTAGGTGGAATGGATATCGATCGCCAGATCTATATCGGCGAAGGAGATCCTCTTCTTGATCGTTTACAATCACACGATGCAAAAAAGGATTTTTGGGACATTCTTATCGCGTTCACCTCTAAAGATCATAATCTGAACAAAGCAATCATCCAGTTCCTCGAAGCCCGGCTATATCAAATTGCGCAGCGCACAGGCCACTTCAATGTGTTGAATGGGAATGTTCCACAAGAGCCTTCCCTATCTGAAATGGATCTCGCAGTCGCAGAAGGATATCTTCGTGAAATGTTGATTTGCCTTCCTATTTTAGGAATAACCCTCAATGAAGGCACGTCCTCCCTAATTGCACTTCCTGATGACCGTTTGTTCATTAAGACCAGTAAAGGCACCTCAGCCGTTGGTACGCAGACAAATGATGGTTTTTTGGTTTTTGCAGGATCACTTGCTTCAACATATGAAACTCCGTCTATATCAGTGGCTCTGAAAGCCCTTCGGCAAACACTTCTCGATAAGAACATTTTAAACCAAACAGACCCGAATCATTTTATCTTTACAAAAGATTATCTCTTTGGGTCTCCCTCGACCGCCGCTGGAATCGTCCAAGGTCGATCTGCAAATGGACGCCTTGATTGGAAAGATGCCAGAGGGAACTCAATAAAAGATCGAGAGAAAAAGCAATGAAGGATTTTAAACCAACAAAACTCAGCCGAACGAAAATCGAGCTCTTTTGTGAATGCCCTCGCTGCTTCATCCTTGATCGGAAATTCAGCGTAACACGACCCAGCGGACCTCCTTTCACTCTCAATAACGCTGTCGACGCTCTATGGAAAAAAGAATTCGACCGCTATCGAATCGAGCAAAAACCTCACCCTATCCTACTCCAAAACGGTCTCGATATCGTCCCCTTTCAGCATGAAAGCATCGACGATTGGAGAAATAATCGCCGAGGAATTCAATTCCTGCATGAGCCCACCCAATTTCTGGTCTACGGCGCTCCAGATGAAATTTGTATCAATGGAAATGGAGAACTCGTTGTTGTCGATGTAAAAGCGACCAGCAAGGCATCCGAGATCAATCTCGAGGCTGATTGGCAAATCAGCTATAAGAGGCAAATGGAGATTTACCAATGGCTCCTTCGGCAAAACGGCTTCAAGGTTTCCAAGCGAGGATACTTTGTCTACTGCAACGGAAAAAAGGACGAAACCTCTTCCGGCTGCTCTCTGGCATTTGATGTCTTTGTGCTTCCATATGATGGCGACGACTCTTGGATTGAATCAAAGATTCTTGAAATCAAGAGCATTATGGATACCGACCTACTCCCCGATTCAACGCTTGGATGCAAGTTCTGTCACTATACCCAAATTGCTTCTCAAATTTTATTCAGCAAATCGCATAAAATCAACGCGTAAGATACAATCAGGATCAACTGCGTTGTTGTAAGAAATCGGCAATCTCCTTAATGATTTCGATAAGAAGGGATTCATGGGAAAATGGTGGCATTACTGGAGAAATAAAGGGCATCAGGCCAAGGGCAGGGTTGAGCATTTCCGAAGCCTCGATTGCTCCCAATTCTATGACAAGAGGAAATATCCGTTTAAAGAAGGCGAAGATGCCTGGTTTCATGGATGCCGTCTGAATCTCTTTTCTTCTCATGCTCAGGTCACTTTATCAAGCCAGGAAAAGGAATATCGTTATCCAATTACGGTGGTTCCCACCAATTGTCACTATGGAGGACAGCGCCATTGGTTTTTGTGCCCTTTCTGCACCCGTCGCAGCAAAAAGCTATACCTCTGTTCTGGCGGCATTTTTCTTTGCAGGAAATGCTTGAAACTCGCCTATACAACTCAAAATCGATCAGAAGCCGATCGCATCATAGACAAGAAATGGCATTTGATTCGAAAGTATGGAGGGAATTCAGAATGGACCATTCAAAAGCCCAAAGGCATGCATCAAAAGACCTTCGATCGAATACGAGATGAAATCTGGCGGTTGGATGAACTGGCCACGCAGAAAATCGCAGAAATGTTCGGCGGGTTCCCTCTAATGTAGATCCTCCCCCTCCCACTCTTTCTCTCCAGGTGTGAATCAAAGTGTTTTAACGTATTTGGTTGAAGACCAAAAATTTAATCATAAGTACTCACCACTCACACCCTGCACACACATCAACACTTCGCAACCAACATGGAAGAGATTGACAGCCCACTGATTCCATGTTGATTGCCATGTTGCAAACATATCATCGCGATCAATGACTGTACGTATCAGAAAATGACAATAGATCAAAATTCTTGAATCGCTTATAATTTGCACTCTTTCTCGTATCTACACGTATCCACTGGTATTTCACATGACGAAAAAACAACTTTCCCCAACAGATAGCTCTCATCCTGCGCCCTCGATTCCTTTGGGTTTTGCGGAAGTTTTCCAAGAGTTAAAGAAGAAAATCCAAGAGGCGCGACTCAGTGCGGCTGTTGCAGTGAATCAGCGGCTTATCAAGCTTTATTGGGAAATGGGTAAAACAATTTTTGAGATCCAGCAAACTCAAAAATGGGGATCTCGAGACGTCGAATCGTTAGGAAATGAACTACAAAAAGCGTTCCCTGGAATCAGCGGATTTTCACGATCTAACCTATTCAAAATGAGGGCTTTTTACCTATCTTATGAAAAAGTCTCACAGACTGTGAAACAATTTGAAGAACTTCCTGTTGCACAGATTCCTTGGGGCCATAACGTCATTTTGGTTACGAAAATTAAAGATACTGAAGAACGTCTCTGGTATGCCCACATGACGATCGAAGAGGGGTGGACCCGAGAAGCTCTTGAAGATGCAATCCGTTCCAAGTACTTTCGTCGGCATGGAAAAGCCATCACCAATTTTAAAGATCGACTCCCGGAGCCACAGTCCCAATTAGCGCAGGACATCTTAAAAGACCCCTATCAATTTGATTTTCTCGAATTGCGCAATGGATACAAAGAAAGAGAACTGGAACAGGGATTGATTGATCACATTCAGCAATTCCTCATTGAGCTGGGACAAGGCTTTGCCTTTGTTGCGCGACAATACCATCTTGAAGTCGACGGAGATGATTACTACATCGACTTGCTGTTCTATCATCTTCAGCTTCGCTGCTACTGTGTTATCGAAATCAAAACAACGAGTTTCAAGCCGGAATATGCTGGAAAAATGAATTTCTATCTTTCCGCTGTGGATGATTTCGTCAAAAGCGATGCGGACAATCCATCGATTGGGCTGATCCTATGTAAAACGAAAAAGCAATTTACGGCTGAATATGCTCTGCGAGATATTCATAAACCAATGGGCGTTTCTCAATACGAAGGAATCATTACCAAATCTCTTCCAAAACGATTACAGCAATCGCTTCCTTCCATTCAAGAAATTGAAGCCGAGCTGTCCGGTTCATCTCCAGATGTTCCCAAAAGACCCCGCAAGAAAAAAAAGGATCGATGATGACAACCGATTTCGAAGATAAATATCTGGACGTTCTTCAAAACATCGAATGGGGTCTTCTCTCATGCACGAAGAACAACGCCACACTATGTGATCATGACATACTCCGCGTTGTTGAACACGCCATAGCTTATTACAAGTCTCAGGAAAGAGAGTGCTTCCTCGCAGAGCGCAAACTGGCTGACACGCACCAAGAGATTTTTGAAAAAGTAACTGTTATGTGCGATTGGAGATTAGGATTACGATCTTTGTCTCCAAGTAAAAATCTATACTGCGATCCCATATCACCGGAAGAACTGATTCTCTGCCTCAAGCGCATTGAAAAATCAATAAAGTTCTGGACAAAACAAGGAGGGCGCAGGGGCTATATTACTTTTGTCTCATCCCATGTACCGGTATAAATTTTTGGGTTCATCCGGCTAATTGGTACCTGGGCACAGAGGAAGTAAAATAGGACGCCAATAAATTGATAAGTTCTGAAAATGAGTAGATTGCAAATTGTATGAGGGAAAAACAAAAGTCAAAAAAAAAGTAGACAGGTTAAAGAGA
>DATIJE010000106.1:0-18517 GCA_035478995.1 Rhabdochlamydiaceae bacterium
TGGGCGAAGTCTTTCTCCATACGACGAACCCCAAAGAAGCGCGTGGAGATGGCGTTGCAATGGCCTATCGTGCCGGAGCACGGATCATGAATATGGAATATGTGCAGTTTCATCCGACTGCGCTTTTTGTCCCTTCAGAAAGAAGATTTCTTCTTTCAGAAGCCCTCAGAGGAGAAGGAGCTGAACTGTTGGGCTGCGATTTGAAGTCTTTCATGCATCTTTATCACGAAAAAAGCTCTCTTGCCCCAAGAGATATCGTCGCGCGCAGCATGTATCAAGAAATGGTGAAAGCCGATGTTCCACATCTATGGTTGGACATTAGTTTTCGCGATCCTGTGTGGCTAAAAGACAGATTTCCATCGATCTATTCCCATTGTCAGGCAAAAGGATTTGATATGACCAAAGAGCCTATTCCAGTCGTTCCAGCAGCGCATTACGCATGCGGCGGAGTCGCAGTCGATGAAAAAGGGAAGACTTCGATCTTAAGACTTCGCGGAATCGGAGAGGTGTCTTGCACAGGCCTGCATGGAGGAAACCGCCTGGCATCGACCTCTCTTCTCGAAGGGCTTGTTTGGGGGAAAGTCTGCGCCGATGATTTGAGCGCAGAGCTTCCAAAAAGAAAGGATTATTTTCCCTCGGTGGAAGAGTGGGTGATGAGCGAAGAACCTGTCGACAAGGCCCTGATCCAGCAAGATTGGATGACCATCAAGCAGACGATGTGGAATTACGTGGGTCTCATCAGAGATAAACATCGTCTTTGCAGAGCATTGAAAATGCTGCAGGAATTAAAATGGGAGATCGAATCCTTCTACGAAAAGGGAAAACTCAACCCTGAACTCCTAGGCTTGCGGAACGGCGTACAGATAGCGCTTTTGATCACTCAAGGAGCCCTCCGGAACAAACATTCCCTCGGCTGCCACTACCGCCTCACATAATTTGTTGCAAACATAGGCTTGGATAAGTTAAGCTTCCTGTCTGAAGCAATCAAAAACTAACCAAATTTAAAAATTTAATTGGGGTATTAGCTCAGTTGGTTAGAGCGCCACGTTGACATCGTGGAGGTCAGCTGTTCGAGTCAGCTATATCCCAAATTCTGTGTAAAGTGGTTTTAACGAATCAATCTTGTTCTTTAGGAATGTTGAGGCGCAGTGCGGCTGAAATCATGGCAGCGGCTGTCCTTGAGCTTTTTCCAAATATTCAATTGATCGGCGGTTCGCATATACCGAACGGTTTCTACTACGATTTTCTGTTTCCTTTTTCTTTTAAAAAAGAATTTTTAACGATAATCGAAGAGAGGATCCGTTTGATCGTCAAGGAGAAACGGGCGATCGGAGCATTGGAAATGGTACCAGCAAATGCAGCTGAATTTTTAAAGCACAAAGGCCAAGGGATCCGATCCGAGGCTGCACGATGCCAAGATGGAATTTTAATTCCGTTATTCCAAATGGGAGAATTTGTAGATCTCATCGAACCTCCCTATCTTGAAGATGCCGGCGAAGCATCTGTATTTAAAGTCATTGAATTTGACGAAAAACATCACGATAGATTGGGAAGTTTTATCCGAATATTTGGGACTGCTTTTTTTGACGGTGCTGAATTAAAGAAATTTATAAAATCCCGTAGCAGTCTAAATTTCAAAGATCATGTGGAATTAGGGAAGGAACTCGATTTGTTCAGTCCATGCAAAGAAATGGGAGAAGGTTTTTGGAGATGGCATCCGAAAGGGGAGGCAGTGAGGCAAATTGTATCCGATTTTTGGAAACAGGAGCATATCAAGCAAAATTTCCAATTCGTGTCTACACCCCGTCGTTATAGAAGAGAATATTGTCCAATTGCTGAGATTGCAGCAGGGCACATTCAAACTTTTATTTCCATGTCTTCACCATCTGATCTGCCTGCGCGTTTTGCAGAATGCACCTATGTTCAACCTTCTGAATCGGACAATGTGTCCAATGGAATGTTAGGCAGCAAGGCATATTTTAGAGACCAGGAGCACATCTTTTGTTCAGAAGAGACGCTGCTAGAGGAGTGCATTTCATCCTTGCAATTCATTCTAAAAATCCTTAAAATCCTCAGCTTTGAAGGGTATAGATTCGCTTTTTGTTCCAACGGGCCGAGCAATAAAAAAGGTCATGCCAACTGGAAAAAAAGTGAGAGATTGCTCATACAGGCATTGCGTCTTACTCAACTGGAATATATTGTAGATGACAAAGCCGAAGTCCTGAATGGGCCGCGTATAGAAGTGCGCATTAAAGACATAGTGGGACGTGAATGGACAGGTCCATTTTTGGGGATCGATTGCGTTCAAACCCTGCAAATGGGTGTGCGGCAAGCAGTCATTGTTCGATCGATGTTCAGTTCGCTTGAGCGTATGTTGGCATTGATGATCGAACGCTCTGAAGGAGTCTTGCCTTTTTGGCTCGCTCCGGAACAGACGAGAGTGATTGCTGTGAACGAACAGTGTGTCGATTATGCGAACGAACTGTGCAGTACCTTGCAATCCTTAGGCATGCGTGCAAACGTAGACCGAGGCACAGATAAGTTGAGCAAGCGGATGTATGAGGCTTTACGCGAGAAGGTGCCTTATAGTGTTGTTGTCGGCAGACAAGAACAACGATCGAAAACTGTGGCAGTGAGGGCGTATCAGTCACAGGAAACAGAAATCATGAGTTTGGACGCATTGGTTCAAAAGCTTATAAGTATACTTAAAGACGGGAAATCTGAAATTGAGAATCAATAGAGAAATTCGCGCACCAAAAGTACGTGTCATCGACAAAGATGGCAACCAACTGGGGATTTTAACATTAGGGGAAGCCTTAATCAAAGCCGAACAGTCTGGGCTCGATTTGATCGAGATCGCACCCACTGCAGAACCGCCGGTTTGCAAGATTATCGATTATGGTAAATATCGCTACCAGCTGACGAAAAAGGAAAAAGAGAGCAAAAAGTCTCAGCATCAGGTAAAGGTCAAAGAAGTCAAGATTAAGCCGAATACCGATGAGCATGATTTGCAAGTGAAATTGAAACACGCCAGGGAATTTGTTTCCAAAGGGAACAAAGTGCGGATCACATGCGTATTTCGCGGAAGAGAAATGCTCCATCCAGAGTTTGGAGAAAAAGTCGTGCATCGCATGTGCGAGGATTTAGCGGACGTCGCAACACCTGAGTCTCCGGCCAAAATGATGGGGCGGAGCTTATCGGTCGTTCTGGCTCCTGGGGGTAAGAAAAAAGCAGCAAACTCAAGTGCATAAATTTAAGATTTAGGAGAACTACCGTGCCAAAGATGAAAACACGCAAGGCTGTTAAGTCGAGGTTTAAAGTTACAGGAAAAGGCAAACTCGTTCGTCAACATCCGGGGCGGCGACATATTTTAACGAAAAAATCATCTAAGCGCAAACGCCACTTGCGCAAAGACGCCGTGGTTGATAAAGGACAGACAAAAATGTACGCGCGTCTGATGTGCGTAGAATAAAAATTACCTGAAGTTTCAGGTTTAAATTGGAGAAGTATCATGGTTAGAGTCACTAATGCTGTGGCTGCCAATCGCAAAAGAAAAAGATTTCTCAAGCAAGCAAAGGGTTTTGTGGGAGACCGCAAAAATCACTTGCGTCTTTCTGCTGATGCAGTGATGTCGGCAATGGCATTTAATTATCGACATCGCAAGTTGAAAAAGAGAGATTTTCGCAAGCTTTGGGTTATCCGCATTGGAGTAGCAGCTAAAATCAACGGAATTTCGTACAGTAAATTCATCAATGGATTAAAGAAAGCCAAATGCGAGATCAATCGCAAAATGTTGTCAGACATGGCTATTCGTGATCCGAATAGTTTTGCGGCAGTTGCTGGAAAAGCAAAAGAAGCCTTAGCTTAAAGTTTATCTTATAACCTATGCTTTCAACTTAATTGAAAAGAGAGCATAGGTTTTTTTACATTCTTGCATCGCGAGGGAACAGTGGAAGAAAAAGTCACTTCGCTTCGGCACCTCTTTCAAACAGATCTGAAAGAAGTGAAAAACATCAAAGACGCAGAATCTCTCAAAGTTAAATATCTAGGAAAAAAAGGGCCGCTGCAGGACCTGATGCTCAACCTGCGCGAATGCGCTGCAGAAGAGCGTCCCCGCTTTGGTAAAATGATCAATGATCTCAAAGAAGAGATTGCAGCGTTGTGTGATCGCTGTCTCCACGGATTTTCACAACTCGAGCAAGAAGAGCGGATCAGCAAAGAAAAAATCGACATCTCGCTTCCAGGAAGAAAGAATTTTATCGGACGCAAACATCCGATCACGATCATGATGCAGGAAGTGATCGACGTTCTTTCCGGTATGGGATTCTCGGCTCAATACGGCCCAGATATCGACACGGACTATTATAATTTCGAAGGACTGAACTATCCCAAGGACCATCCGGCCAGAGAGATGCAGGATACGTTCTATATCACTGATGACCTTCTTTTAAGATCTCATACTTCCAATACCCAGCTTAGAGTCATGGAGAGCCATAAGCCTCCGATTCGGATCGTTGCGCCTGGAAATGCGTATCGCAATGAGACCATCAGCGCAAGGTCTCATGTATTCTTTCATCAAGTAGAAGGGCTCTATATCGATAAAGGGGTCTCTTTTGCAGATTTGCTTTCCACGATGAATGAATTTTGGAGCAAATTGTTTCACACACATGTCGAGATCCGTTTTCGTCCAAGTTATTTTCCCTTCGTAGAGCCCGGCATGGAAGTAGATTTGAAATGCACTTCTTGCCAAGGCAGCGGTTGCCGCCTCTGCAAACAAACAGGGTGGCTCGAAGTTGCAGGCGCAGGCATGGTCCATCCCGAAGTTCTTAAAAATGGCGGCATCGATCCCGAAGAATATTCCGGCTATGCCTGGGGAATGGGAATCGACCGCCTTGCCATGCTTCGATATGGAATCAAAGACATTCGAAGCTTTACCGAAAACGATCTGAGATTTCTCAGCCAGTTTTAGAATAACAGTCTTGATTTTATTGACGGAAACATTATAATTTTCGTCATCTTTTCATGGAAGAGTGGCAGAGTGGCCTATTGCGGCTGTCTTGAAAACAGCAGTCGGGCAACCGACCGTGGGTTCGAATCCTACCTCTTCCGATTCTCAAAAGTGCCGCTGCAGCTTTTGCGGCAGCGTGCATTGTTTTTCACAACAAAATAACCGGTTAGCAAAATGAACTCTTTGTCTCATGACATGTTAGGGGTGATCGCAAGATATGTAGCAAACCCGTTAACTACTGCTCCTGTTTGCAAACAATGGAACGAAGCTACGAAGAGTATTTATCAAGGGCTTTTTAAGGATTATCAAAAACAATCGGACCTAAATCCATTTTGCGGACGTGCATTAGAAATATGTCAGAAAGACGATCACAAATCCTTAGTACAAACTGTCTATGCATCAGTACTTGGAGAAGCGCGATTGTTTCCTAAAGATGCCAAGATTAAAGAAAGTCTGTCTTTGGGTGTTATAAATGACATCCGTTTGGCAGAGATTGCCCACATTGTAAAAGCGCAAGAGTTTAATGCAGTCTTTAACAAAATTGCTGATATCTATCCTGATGCGAGAGCTTTTTTAAATTCTGATAGAATAAAAGGGTTAGTTGATATTGAATTAGCGGATGAAACCAAGATATGGATGGAAGATAATGCCGAGTTACTAAAGCATCCACTTCACATTCAAGATTTTCAAATTATTAATTTAAATTCTTGTTCCATCTCTTTTTTACCACCGGAGATCGGCATGGTGGAAGGTTTAAGAGGGCTTTATCTTGCTGATAACCGCCTTCAGGCATTCCCTAAAGAAATCAGCAATCTGACGCATTTGATGCATCTTAATCTCGACAATAATCGATTCCAACATCTTCCTAAAGAAATAGGCGATTTGACAAATTTGACAGCACTTACCATCTCCAGAAATCCTCTTTCAGAGCTCGATAAGGAAATCCACATTCTGGATCTATTAACTCAACTTCAGGTTCTTCATGTCGATATGAAGCAATATAAGATGCTGCCTAAAGAAATCCTTAACCGTCGAGGATTAGAAATTACTGTGGAAGGGAAACACGATATCCGCTTTGGCCGGCGTCCAATACCATCTTGTTCGATCATGTGAGGAAAAATGATCTCTTTGAATCAGGATGTATTAGGAGTGATCATCGGATACGTAAGTACCCCTTACATCACAGCTCCTGTCTGCAAGCAATGGAGAGATATAACAGAATTAGTTTATCCGACGCTTCTTGCAGGCTATCAAGAAGAACCGGACTTAAATCCATTTTTTTTGCGTGCAGCAGAGATGCAGCCAAAGGGGACGTCCGAAAAATCTCTAGTTCAGACGATCTATACATTAGTGATTAAAGAAGCAGGATTTTTTTTCGAAGGAAAGAAAAAGATCAAGAGCGGTTGGACTTTGGGCCCTAATAAATTTAACGAAGTTCGATTGGCAGAGATTGCAAAAACTATAAAGCAAAAAAAAGCAGACGACTCGATAACAATGTTTTTCAGCATTGCTGATCGGTGTCCTGATGCACAATCTTTTTTACATCAACTTAGTTTTGTGCAAGGCATTGAGTTCTCAGCTAAAATCAGCCCTTGGATGAAAAAAGAAGCGGATGTGCCCAATTCTGCATTACTTGCAATGCCTTCTCTTGATTTAAGTCATCGTTCTATTGTCTTTTTATCACCGGATATCGGGATGTTGAAACATTTAAAAAAGCTTTGTCTTGCTCATAATCGTCTTCCAGAACTTCCTAAAGAAATAGGCAATTTGACCGAATTGACGAGTCTTAATCTCCAAGATAACCTTCTCGAGCATCTTCCTGAAGAAATCGGCAAACTCACCAATTTAACTTTGCTCGGCATCCCCATGAATCCGCTTCCTGATCTTGATAAAGAAATCTTCATCCTGGAAAAATTAAAAAAGCTTCAGATTCTTTTCATCGATGATAAACAGAGTAAGAAGATCCCTAAAGAACTCTATAATTTGAAAGATTTAAAAATACATATAAGCGACGGTCACGATCCACTACGGCTTCCTTTTAACCCTTGTTCGATCATGTGAGGAAAAATGACCTCTATATCCCATGACATATTAGGAGTGATCGTCAGATATATTGGAGACCCATGCATAACTGCCCCTGTCTGCAGCCAATGGAATAAAATAACAGAGTCTATTTATCCTTTTTTTTTTAAAGATTACAAAAAAGTAGAGGACTTAAAACCATTTCTCGAACGTGCAGTTGAGTTGTGCCCAGAAGGCGATGAAAAATCCCTAGTCCAAACCATCTATACATTGGTGATCGAAGAAACGCGATTTTTTCCGGAGGGCGAAGCTAAAGTTAAAGAGAGTGTGAATTGGGGCAAATTAAACGAAGCCAGATTGAGTGCGATTGCTCAAACTATAGAACAAAAAAAAGCGCGTGACTTGATCGCGGTGTTTAAAAAAATTGCTGAGATCTCTCCTAGTGCAAATGCTTATTTAATCTATTTCGAGCAAAAGAGAGGATTAGAGGGCATCGAGTTAGCCCATGAACTCAGCGATTGGATGGTCGAAGAAGTTAAATTGCCAGATTCAGTACTTCTTGCTATTGATTTTTTGGATTTGAGCTGTTTGCAATTGTGTTTTATACCACCTGTAATTGCCCTTATGAAAAATTTAAGAAGACTCGACCTTTCTCACAATTTGCTTCAAGACCCTAAAGAAATCTGTAATCTGATGAATCTGGAAAAACTAAAATTACATGATAATAAGCTGCGATATTTTCCCAAAGAGTTCGTCAATCTGAAGAAATTGGACATGATCGACATCACAAAAAATCCTATTGTAGAACCTCAGAAAGAGATCCTCAGTCTGCGGCACTTAACAAAGATATTCATTGATAAAGAGCAAATACAGAAGATTTCTAAAAATTGTGATGAAATGAAACATATTCCGATCGTGACAGATCGACCTTTCGATGCCTGTTGTCAAATATTATAGAGGCAATTGCCTCTATAGATTGAAAGTGTAAGTTTTTTCTGCATTGACCAACAAAAAAACGGTGCGAACTAAAAAGTTTGCGCCGTTATTAATTGGACCAGAATTAAAAAAATTAGCTCTTGTGGATCAGCTCATGAGCTTTTTCTTTGCCCTTTTCATAAATTTCTTCGGCTTTGTCCTTAACTTTATCAACAACTTCTTTTCCTTTTTCTTTTGCCTTTTCTTCAGCTTTATCTACTTTCTTACCTAATTCTTTTCCTTTTTCTTTCGCCTTTTCTTTAGCTTTATCTCCTTTCTTACCCAATTCTTTTCCTTTTTCTTGATGATCTTTCGCCCACATTGACCCTTGACCGAGAACAAGAAAGAGCGCTAGAAATGCACTTAGGCTTTTTTTTAAATTCAGTTTCATAAGCACCTACAAGTTTGTTCGTTACGTTCAAATTACCCCTGCATTTTATCAACTCTCTTCTATTAATTACAATCAAAAAAGTATTGAGCTCTAATTTAGTTTCTTTCTGTGCACAGAATTAAAATATGCCTCTATAGATTGAAAGTGTAAGTTTTTTCTGCATTGACCGCATTTCCGATAATGCAGTGTTTTTTTGCATCCTCTAAGAGTGTTAAGATTTTTTCCCGGTCTATGAACCCATGCAAGGTGAAGGTCATGTGTATTTTTGTAATTTCCGGCGCTTTGTCCTTGGCGCGATCGATGATCATCGAAGACTGCCCTTCAATTTTTTTAAACTCGACGTTGGACTTTTCAGCAAATACTTTGAAGGTAGCGATAAAACAATTTAAGACCGCAAGAGCGATGAGATCTTCGGGCGAATAGCCTCCACCTGGTCCATTGAACTCTTTAGGAATGGCGCAAAGGATGTGAGGCAATGCTCCTGCTTTGCATTCCCAGATCGTATTCCAGCCTTTCGATGCGGATGCGGAAGCTTCGAATGTTAAAGGGTAATTTAGCATAAAAAAACCATTATTTTAGGTTTGTATTTTTCCCGATTCTTTAATGATGAAAAGGGGAACAAGACATAACGCGATCATTCCTCCGATGAGAATCAATTCATAAAGAAAAAGATTTTTTATTCCTGCTTGATCGGGAGGGAGGAAGCCAAGCAGGATTACTATAATGCATGAGACGATCCCGATCCCGCATACTGACCACATGCCTATTTTTTTTCCAGGAACTCTAAATGAGCGGACCACTTCCGGTTTATGATAGTGAAGTTTTAATCCCGCTGCGAACAGCCCAATGTAAACTAACAGTGCAAGTTGCGCAGTGATCGCTGAAAGAATCCAGAAAGAACTATTCACTGTTGGCATAAAGATGAAAGCCAACGATAGCAGGGAAACGATGATGGCCTGCAGAATAAGAATATTCACTGGAACGCCGTGACGGTTAGTTTTGCCTAGAATTTTCGGGAGGCTGCCATCATGGCTTGCAACCATAAGCCCTTTTGTAGGACCGATAATCCAAGCCGCGGCTCCGCTCATCCCTCCAAGGATGATGAATCCAGCGATTAAATAGATCAACCAGGGGATGCCGAATCCGTTGACGAAAACCGCAAATGCTTGCATGGTCCCTGTGACGAGACTGAGGGATTGTTTCGGAACGACCACCGCGATCGCAAGAGAGGATAAAATGATTGTTCCGAGAATAATCACGACTGAGACGAACAAGGCCCTCGGGTAGTCTTTTTGGGGATTTCGGATCTCTGCAGCATGAGTTGCAGACATTTCCAGACCGAGCAGTCCAAAAAGGACGTTAGTCAAAAAGGCCAGGTTTCCTGTGTTCTTAAAATCGGGAACAATCGCATTCCAGGAAGTGTCAATTTGAAGAGGCTTGCCCTGAAACATCCAAATCAGGCCAAGGGCAATGATAAATAACATGGGAAAAATAGTCCCGATCAATGCCCCGACAGTACTAAAAGCGCTAGATACTTTCATTCCCAAGCAATTCAATAAAGTCGCTCCCCAAAAGATCACCAGGATGCAAGAGACCATATAGATTTTATTATTGGAAAATTCCGGATTGAAAAAATATGCAGCGGTACCGGCAATCAGGGCCATGATCGTCGGAAACCATGCGATATTGTAAATCCAGTTCAGCCAAATGACGACAAAGCCCATTTTTTTTCCGAAAGCCTCTCTGACCCACACATAAATGCCGCCGGTCGTCGGCCATCCTGTCCCTAGCTCGGCGGAAACTAGAGCGCTTGGAATAAAGAAACCGATCGCTGCCAGCACATAGAAAAACACTAAAGACAGGCCGTATTCTGCTGCAAAAGGGAGAGAGCGAATGCTATCGACTGCGATGACATTGATCATCACTAATTGAAAAAAACCAAGGACTTTTTTGTGCTGATTCATAGTTATTTTCGGGTAGGCGGTCCCATGAAGGCATTGCTTTGAGGATGTACTACGGTTTGTTTTAAAATCGTATCGATCTCCTTTTTGGTATTTTCATCAATCTGCCAGCCCATAGCTTCATCGACTGGTGAAAGTTGGTCCGGACGCCTAGCTCCCCAGATGGCAATGGCTACGCCTTGATCGAGGATCCATCGGATAGCGAGCGCGATCACATTCCTTTGATATTTTTTTTGTGCAAGCTCGTCCAGTTTTTTAGAGGCCTCGACGTATTCTCCAAAAGCAGGATCTTGAAACTTCGGGTCCATTCCTTTGCGAAGATCGTCATCTTTGAAGGGGCGATGTCTATCCATTTTTCCACTCAATAGGCCGCGGCAGAGCGCACTATAAGTCATCAAGGCGATCTTGTTTTCTTTGCAGAATGGCAGCAGATCTTTTTCAATCTCCCTTTCGAACAGATTGTAAGGGGGCTGGCAGAAATGGCACGGCGCAATTTTCCGAAATGATTTTATTTGTTCCGGAGTATGGTTGCTCAGCCCGATCGCCTTAATTTTTCCCTGTTTATGGATCTCAGCCAGAACTTCTGCTGTTTTTTCAATTGGGACCAAGGGATCTGGCCAATGGAGATAATAGATATCGATATAGTCGGTTTGAAGCCGTTTCAATGAATTTTCAAAATCTTTTAAAATGAATTCCCGAGTCAGGTTGCGAAACGCACTGCCATCCGGTTTGAATTCCAATCCGCATTTGGTGGAAATGAAAACTTTTTCCCTTTTTTTCGTCTTTTTTAACACATTTCCAACAATGGATTCCGACCGTCCGGTTCCATAAGCCGGTGCCGTATCGATCACATTGATCCCTTTGTCCAAAGCGGCAGAGATCGTAT
This sequence comes from Rhabdochlamydiaceae bacterium, assembly GCA_035478995.1. GTDB lineage: Bacteria > Chlamydiota > Chlamydiia > Chlamydiales > Rhabdochlamydiaceae > DATIJE01. Next base: position 11,244 of record DATIJE010000106.1, read on the forward strand.
TTTCCGAGTCTTTATCATCCGCTCCTCCCCACAGCGATCCTCCCATTACCCACGTTCCTAAAGCGATCCTAGATAATTTTTCAGAAAAAGGGGGAACTGATAGATATTCCACAAGACCTCCATTATATTAAATCCGTAGATACAGAAAATTTTTTCTTTTATCAAGGTCAATTTATACCGCTTTGAACTGTAAAGCTCTCGAGATTCAATAATCACCAGTCACCCAATATTGTTTGCAGCGATCCAAGTCTTTAACTGATCTAGCGTAATTCCAAGGCCGGCAATACGACTTTGATTCATTTCTTTTATATCTTCCATTGCATCCTCGAGAAAAGCATCCCGATCTTCTTTTCTGATCAATTGCAAAGTTTGAGCAGTGAGATACTCCATCATGGGTTTTCCTACTAAGTTGTTAATAATGATATCTCGGATAAGCGCTCTACGTTGTTGTCGATACCGTACGCGTATCTCATCAAAACCTATTGCTTTAATGGTCGAATCATACATTAAGCAAGTTCGCATATAAGAAAATAGATATAAGTCGAGAATAGGGCGTACATCTTGCAGTTCGTAAACTGCAATCATCGATGACATATAATCATCTCTTTCAACATCATTGAATGATAAAGGAACAAGATTATTTTTAATTAGAGGTATATTTGCACTGAGTCGAGCAGTACGTTTGTTTACATCTGAAAAAGCCTGTAAATAAGAGATGTGTATTAACAAGAACAGACTTTGTTCATATGGGTCATGAATCGATGCTGCAATTTCAGTAATGAGATCAAGCCGAGATTCTAATTCTTTTGGATCTTCGAATGGAATATAAGTTGATCCACCTATACGGACCCCATGATCTCTGACTGTACCTGAATAGCGGGCCTCTATCAGTCCATCTGAAAGAAGATAGTGCAGTGTGCAAATGGTCTCTTTATTTACTTCCAATCTAGGAGCCGTATCGACCAAATGACGAATGGCGTCTTTGTGGTTGAGGATCATGACTTTCTCTTCATCAAGCTTCCCTTCGGCACCTTTTCCTTCGAGAACCAATTTTTGAGTATCTAATAATGAATATGTATTCCCTTCTAATCTAGAGGAGTTATAAGAAAGATCGATGAGCAAGCGATTAAAAATTTTGTGAGCGTAAGTCCCTGCAGGATCTTCCTGTTTGCAGCGTTTGCCTGCTTTGTGTAGTTGCAACTTCAATTCCAATGGCACATAGGAGGTAATATTTGGCTGATAAGAACGGAGCCATTTATCAATGTATGGGATCGGATTACGCTCAAAAAGAGGCCGTCGTATTTGTTTAACCACCTTGTCACTTTCGTTTCCAAAGCAACGATCAATGGTCTCTTTAAGACGCCATGAGAGTTGGACGACTTGATACTTAGTACCTCGTTTGCGCCCATGTCTTTCAACCAGACCATCTCGTATCATGTCTGCCAACCATCTTCTCACACTGCGATCTGCATAACCTTCACCTAGTTTTTGCATCAATTCTTCAAGGCTGATAAAGTCTGTTTCCAGATTTAATCGATGTAATACGGCCAACTTTTTATCGCGGAAAGGCATATAATTGTCCATTTTTGTCTAATACGGCCAATTATATGTAAGATACGGCCAATTTTTTCAAGTTTTTTATCCCTATCATTGTATTGGAGGTGGAGAGACACATTCAGAACTATTGGATGGAAAAGTTTGAGAAATTTGCGTAGAATTTGCGACTTTCTTTCGCGTGGAAAATGAAAATATGCCGAAAATTTCTGAATTCTTTGGTATTCTTATCTTTATGTATTACAATGATCATGCGCCGCCTCATTTTCATGCACGCTATGCCGAGCATGAAGCTTTGATACGGATTTCTCCTCTGGGAATACTTGAAGGCAGTTTACCGCCAAGAGCATTTAGCCTTGTAATGGAATGGGCTCAGATTCACCAAGATCAATTAATGGAAGATTGGAGTTATGCTGCAACCAACAAAAAGTTACACAAAATTCCCCCTCTCGAATAAATGTGAGGGTATGGGATTTAAAAGAACAAAGATAGTCGCCTGCAAGCCTAAACCTAATTATCATCTTTGGATACGTTTTGACGATGGTTTGGAAGGTGAAGTTGATTTAAGTCACTTAGTGGGTAAAGGTGTTTTCGAAGCTTGGGAATCCATCGAATTTTTCAATCGGGTTAAGGTTGATCCAGAAACGGATACTGTTGCTTGGGGAGATGAAATTGACTTGGATCCATATGTGCTAAGAGAAAAAGTCGAGGCTAACAGGAAAAATCTAAATAGCTAACCAGATTTCTCAAAAATTTAAAGTAGATGCATTCAGAACGTTTTAATTGGTCAAAGCTATCAGTTTCTACTATTTTCTTAACCCAAACGATCTATAAAGACTCATAGATAAGAATATGAATCCAGGAGAACTAGGCGATTTAGCAAAACTTTTGGACTTCTGAGCCAAATGCCTATTCATCGGCTGAACTCTTATAGAACGGAACGGGAAGCCATAGATAGTTTTACTCGATGGTATAATTAAAGTTCTGAAGAGATCAAAGAGCGTCAACATTTGAGCTGAGTGTTTTCAGAACTTTTTGTAATTTCCGTTTACAAATTTTTCTGAGCTTCGATAGTCTTTCAGATCCTAATTTGAGGTAGATATGAAGCTGTGGATTTGGTTTTTCCTTTTTGGGGCGGTTTATGCAGGGGAAATGGAAAAGAGTTATCGCGATGTAACGAAGCCCCCCGATTTTTCTTTGATCCCGGCTTATTATGGGAACCCAATAAGTGAAAAGAGCCATCCTCTCATAAAGCACGTTCAGAAGAGCATCGAACAAGCCGCTCGGCAAAAGGGAAAACTTTCCACTAAAGTGTTGAAAATGGATGGGATGACGAGTGCAAAGGGGAGATATCTGCTCAATCATCTCTGCTCATTGCCGAATACCGTCTATCTTGAAATTGGTCCTTGGAAGGGATCTGCTCTTATTTCTGCTCTCTATCAAAATAAGGGCATTCAAAAGGCTTATACTATAGAAAAATGGGTCCGCTTTTCAGAGGATGGTTTTGATTTTGGCGATGTTCGAAATGAATTTCATGCCAATGTTCGAGCCTATTTACGAGGATTGCCGCTCAAGGTCTACGAGGAGGACTGCTTCTCTTTCAATGTGGATGCAATACTAGAGAAGGTGACCGTCTATTTTTACGACGGAGCCCACCGCACGGAAGATCACAAAAAAGCTTTCACCTATTTCAACGATCGATTTGCTTCTGAATTCATCGCGGTGATCGATGATTGGAATTGGGAGGACACAAGGATTGGGACATTTGAAGCCTTTGATTATCTGGGCTATGAAATCCTCTTCGAGCAATATCTCCCTGCGAATCGTGACAGTGATAAAGAGAATTGGTGGAATGGAATGTACGTTGCCGTCATTCGAAAACCAAAATAGAAAAGAATCAGATGATGTAAACGGTCAGATCAATCCAATTCCTGCTATGGTAGCTGCGAGGCTGTAGAATTCAATATTTCTTGAGACCTCACGCCCCTCCTTATATTTAATATTTTAGTAATATTGAAGTTTATGTCTAAATTTGTTATTATTTTAAATTAATTTAAGGTGATTTATTATGAATAATTTAAATAATAATTGCAGCTCTTTTGTTCGTATTTGCCGTTGTATAATCGACTATTCTCTGTTTTTTCTAGTTTTAAGCAGTGTATCGTTATTCCTCCCGGGGTTTATCAATAACATCCCATATTGGCTGCTAGTGCTTCTGTTGCCTATCTTTTTTGCTCCGATAGAAGCTTTATTGTTGAGCACTTGGGGCAAAACCCTGGGTATGGCATTTTTTGGAAAATCGATCACGGACTCTAAAGGAAATAAACTCAGTTTTTGGCAGGCTTTGAAAAGAGCTTTGTTCATAGGCAGAAAAAAATCTGCCGTTGTGTACCACCAAAAAAGAGGGAAACTAGCGGGCTTTTTGGCCATTCTGGTCTGTGTAGTCGGAGTGTTTTCAACACCATTGTCGAAGGACCGGCTTTTGAATATTTGTTCCGTTCATCAGAGCGTCAATGGATGGATGCATTATTCTGCAAAAGGGTTGAACTTCAGTGCGGATTTTCCTTCCAAGCCCGACAAGATCGCAAAGCAACTTGAAATCACCAGCGTCCGCAGAACTTTGGACTACGATGAATTTAAAAGCCAACCCGACCCGAATATCAGCTATTCGGTAAGTTATATCGAGTTGCCTAAAAAATGGGGGATTTTCAGTTCTTCTACTCTTTTAAAAGGAGCTCTATCGGTAATTACAGAGAGTTCATTTGAGGCACAAGTTGTTTCCAAATCTTTTACGAACCATAAACGGTATCCTGCCTTAGATTACCGCTTAAAGCTTGGTGAAGAAGCTGTTCAGGGGAGATTGATTTTAGTGGGAACGACTATTTTCAAAGTTGAGATTTTATATAATCCTTCAAAGTTTACCAAAGACATCGACTTGCACAAGGCTGAGTTCCTGGATTCTTTTGATTACACGCAATTGACCTAATCGGTCATCGCAGTTGCTTCTTGTAGGTCTAATTTTAGGTCTAATTCTTCCTTCAAGCGTGAGATGATCAAATTGAGAGCAGTGCTATTTTCTCCTCCTTTAGGGACAATGATATCTGCGTATTGTTTACTTGGTTTTACAAAAGCATCGTGCATCGGTTTTACAGTAGAGAGGTATTGATCTTTTAAGCTGGAAAAATCTCTTCCTCTATGTTGAATGTCTCTTTCCAATCTTCGAAGCAAACGGATATCTTCATCCGTATCGATAAAAATCTTGATATCAAATAGATCCCTGATTTCAGGAACGGCAAAAATCAGGATCCCTTCAACGATGACCAGCTGAACAGGCTTTACGAGTTCAAAAAATGGTTCTCTGACATGAGTTAAATAGTTATAGGTCGGTTTTTGAATCGGCTTGTTCTCTTGCAAATCCTTAAGATGCTTCTTGAGCAAAACAAAATCGAGAGAATCAGGGTGATCGAAATTTACCTTTTCTCTTTCCGATTGCGGCATATGGGAAAGGTCTTTGTAATAATTGTCTTGGCTGATCAATACAGAATGAGTCGGAAGAGCGTTTTGAATCTTTTGGGCCAAGGTTGTTTTTCCTGAGCCGGAACCGCCCGCAATACCTACGATCAGCTTGTCCAATGAAAAAAGATTGATCGTTAAGCACAATCCTAAAATAAAAAAATAATTAAACATAAATACTCACCAGAAATAGGTGAAAAAAGTACCAGATCAAAATCAAAAAAACAAATTAAATTTCGTCGTTCAATATTTTTTGACGATAGTCATGCATGAGCTGCACCATATAATGAAGATTATGGACGGTTGCTAAACTCATCCCCGTCATTTCACGTGCTTTGAAGAGATGATGGAGATAGGCCAAGGTGAATTTTTGGCAGGCGGGACAGATGCAATGTGGACAAATAGGGACGAAATTCGAGGCATTTTCCGATTTGGTGATGTTGACCGGGCCATCTTTTGTAAACACGATTCCATGCCGCGCTGCTCGAGTCGGATAGGAACTGTCGAACGTATCGATCCCAAGAGGAACGCACTGCTCGATCGATTCGAGATCGCCGATGCCGAGCAAATGATTGGGTTTTTCCTTAGGCAGCCTATGGACAGTGAAGGACAAGAGATCCATCATTTGCTGTTTATTTTCACCCATGCTTCCGCCAATCGCAAACCCATCAAAGGGGAGGTTGGTCAGAAAATCGCAGCTTTTTTTTCTAAGTTCCAGGTTGATGCCTCCGTGGACTACAGCATACATCGCTTGATTTTGGGGATTTTGCAAATGGGCATTCAAAGAGCGCTCTTCCCATCTGTGGGTCCGTTCCAAGGATGCTTGCAAAGCATCTTCTGCGATATGATAGGGGGGCAATTCATCGAAAGGAATGATAATGTCTCCGCCTAAGTCTTTTTGGGCAGCGATTGAACTTTCTGGTGTTAACAGAATCTTTGCCCCATCGCGGTAAGAGCGGAACAAAACTCCTTCTTCATTGATCTTCAGTACAGTTCCATCGCTTTTCTTTGTGCCGCGGCTTTTCAGTTCATTTGCGACGGAGCCATAAGCTAAACTAAAGACCTGAAATCCTCCTGAATCGGTGATGATCGGCAATTTTCTATTGATGAACTGATGCAGTCCTCCGGCTTGTTGTACGATTTTGGTCCCCGGTTGCAACAATAAATGATAGGTGTTGCAAAACATGAGCTGGAGTCCGATTTCACTGACTAAAGCGTTGTCGATAGTCTTAATAGTCCCGTTCGTTCCTACTGCGACGAAGTTCGGGGTATCGATGATCCCATGAGGCGTGTGGATTTTTCCGATTCTCGCCCGAGATTTTTTGGAAGAGTGGATCACTTCAAAATTAAAACTAATCACAGAGATCTAATCCTCCGATTTGAAGTGAGCGCCGAGCCAAAAGAAGTGCAAGCTACGATCAAAAGCTTGAGGACAAAGCTTACAAAGATAATGTCCCAAATATTGGCAACTAGTCCGAATAGGCCGAAAAAACTAAACAGGATGGTATCGAGAAATTGGGATAATGTCAGAGAAATTCCATTTCTTGCAAAGAGAGGGAGCTTTGGAAAGCGGATTTTTAGGAAATGAAATAAGCGGACGTCGATTTGTTGCACTATAAAAAAGGCTGCAAGAGAAGCCAACAACAATCTAGGAGCAGGGGATAGGATGTTTATAAAAGAAAGATGAGAGACGTCGTGAATGCTTGGAGTATATAGAAGATGGACCTGGGACATCAGGGCGAAAAAGAGCATGAAATAGAAACATATTTTTGCTGTTCGTTTGGCAGCATCCCGTCCATGATGTTCCTGCAGGAGATTCAGTCCGAAAATACTTCCGATTGCAAAGACGTCGCTGCAAGTCACATTGAATCCAAACAGGACAATCTGTTTGATGACAAAGAGATTTGCCAAAATTGCCTGCAAAGATACCCAGGCAGTCAAAGCTTCTTTTCCCAATCTTAAAGCTCCATTGGCAAATGCAATGATTAAAATAATATGAATAAAAAAAATGATTTCGTTCATGACTTTTTTTGAATTTTGAGACGAGATAATATCAGATTCTAGTTAAAATCTCTATACACAATTCACTTGTGTATTGGGATGAAAGTAGGCTTAAAGTCCATGTGCCTGGAATGGTTGGCTATTTGATTCAATTTGGAGATATCGATTTTGAAACCGGCATTGAACTTCTCCAAAAGTTCTTGAGG
>DATIJE010000107.1:0-8584 GCA_035478995.1 Rhabdochlamydiaceae bacterium
ATGATCGACGATGAGCGATGTTATTAAGTCGAAAAATTTAAAAATGGAGCAGTTGTGACTTCTTTCATTACCCCTCTTTTTATTTCTGCGCATGTGGTCTGCAAAACACAAGAAGGCCCTAGATATCTTTTGTTAAAGCGATGCGGAAAATATCTAACCGGCACCTGGCAAATGGTCACTGGGGGAGTTTTAGAGGGGGAAAATGCAATGCAAGCGGCGCGGAGGGAAATACAAGAAGAAACCGGTCTAACGCCCGACAAACTCTATTCTGCTGATGCCGTTGAAACCTTTTACATGCCAACTATTAACAAGATCGCATTTGTTCCTGTTTTTGTCGCATTTGTAGAGAAGATGCACGTACGCCTTTCTCCAGATGAACACGATGCTTTTGAATGGCTCTCTTTTGAGGAGGCCAAAAAGCGGCTTGTGTGGTCGGAACAACAACGCTGCATAATTGTCGTTCATGAACGGTTTGTGCTCAGTAGACCAAACGATCTGTTATTGTCTATTTTGGAATTCGGGTAATCGCCCTTGTCTCGATTGTTCGTATAAGTGGATTATCATTTTTATCTTATTTGCAGTTTATTTTGTCGAGAGTTCTATTAATGCCCTTGATCACTTCCGTTATTTGATTTGGCAATTGAGCTGACACTGTCGCAGTTTGATGGTATCGGCTCCAATATTTTTGTAAAGCTACGAGGGCTGAAGAATCAAACTGTATAGGCAGACGGAGCATTGTCTTGCGATGGTCGAACACCAAGCGTATTGCTTTTGAAACGTCCTCTACTTTTAGCATTTTTCCAGAACTGGCAAGGGTATAGAGATCATGAAAATCCTTCATCCTACTATTATTAGCTCCTCGATAGATTGCTGTTTCAAGCTTCTCAGCAAACAAAAATTCCATTGGGTAGCAATTGATTGTTAATGATCGTTCAAACAATGGTCCTTTAGAATTAGAAAGAAGCAAAAGTTCTTTCTTATGAATCTGGATCAAATCGCCAAATCCCAGATCGATAACGAGAAGAAATTTAGATTTTGCAAAACGGATCTCTATTTTGACTTGGGCACCCGGGTATTGCATATGAAAATGCTCCAGAGGAGCGACGAGAGGATTCATAAAAACAAATTCATCATCTACATTAATCCTCACAATGTCATCAAAGATTTTCTGTAAACCGCTGATTTCGTTCGTGAATTTTTGAATAGAAAAATCCAAATCTTTTGTTTCTCTGCCAATGTTTACATATCTAGCTAGTAGAGTTCCACCTTTCAGGACAAAATGCCCCTGATAAGGCGATTTGCATAGACGTACAAGGAATCGCTCAGTAATTACATTTTGCCAAACTTCAGAGGGAGTTAAATTCCTCTCTTTAGCAATAAGATGTAACCGTTTCTTAAAAGATTGTTCCAATGCTGATGTCATGTTGTGAGAGCCATAATAGATGAATTGATGTTGATTCTTAATGCTTTGGCGTATCGTGAAAGTTTTGGCAAGTCTATTTTCTTGGAAGATTTTAAATAAGCTTGAAGTGCCTTGATAGCAATTTCATCGCTTAAATATCTAAATGCATCGACAATAGTCCTTTCGCGATCAAAAATTTTTACCCTATATTTTCCCATCTTTACTGTAGTTAAACCAAGGGTCATATTTCTCATTCGAATGATTCGAGTATGGGGCCGCTTCGGGCTCTTGTCAGCGTTAGGAATAGCGATCCAATACTCACGCATAACCTGATCAGTGAGATTGTAATAGGAAAGAGCTGAGATAAGGCAAATGACGCCTCTAGGAATGCTTGATACAGTGAGAACAAGTTCTTCAAAGTCTAGGTCTATCCCGCTAAAAGCTTCCCCCACTCGATATAGCCCCCGTCCAACTCTTTCAATCATTCCTTTTTTGCAAAAATGCGCTAACATCCTAGAAGGAATTCCCCGATCACGAGCTTCGCTAGCCTTGAAGATAGGCTTTTTAAGGAGTGGATTAAGAAGCTTTTGATACTTAGATTGTTTCATATTCTATATGTAACACAGGCACTCAAAAAAAGTCAATGAGTGCTTGTATTACATAAGGACAATCTGGTCAAATTAGATTCCCCTACGTTTATCTTTTAAAATATCCGATGAGTTCAACGTGGTCTGTTCCGGGGAATAGCAAATACCCTTCGGCTTTGTCGAGGCGCCAGCCATGATTCAAGAGCTCATCGCAATCTCTCATAAAGGAAAAAGGTCCGCAGCTAACGTAAATGATCTGTTCCAAACGTGAATCTGCAATGGCACTGAGCAGTTTGGGATCTAATCCTTTGCGCGGTGGATCGACGATAAGCACATCTGCATCGGCAAGAAGATGAGTAGAAGATTCAGCCGCGCCTAGAACAAAAGAAGTTTTGTTTTGGACCTCGGAAGGAAGTTTTTTTATCGCAGCTTCGAAACAATCTTTAGCATGGGGATTGATCTCCGAACAGATCAATTTGGTACTTGTGGAAGCTACTGAAAGACCGATCACTCCTACACCTGCATAAAGTTCTAAAATTCTTTTTTCTGGCAACACATGCCGCTGAATGGATTTCAGCATTTCTTCAAAAAGGGAGAAATGGGCCTGGCCAAAGCAAGCGGGATGAAAGCAGACGGAAATACCGTTGAATTCTTCCCATAGGAGAGGCTCGCCCCAGCACAAAATCCACTTATCTCCGAAGATCCGGTTTGTGGCAGCGGGTTGAAAATTAATCCAGATCGAATGAAACAGTCCGGTCCCCGATAACTGTTCGGCAAGATTGGAAAGAGAAGGGGTTATTTTATCGTCATTGACCACCAGGCTCAATTGGACCTTGCCGGATGTTCTCTCTACGACTAATTGACAATATCTAAGCTCGCCCCGATGCCGGTTTTCACAATAGGGCTGCACTTGAATCTTTTTTATGAATTCTATGAGACTCTGTATTGCCAGGTTGATTTTTGGATGATGCATGGGACAAGATGGAATGGAAAGGACTTCATGTGTACCGCGTTTGAACAATCCTATTTGAGGATTTTCGGCATTTCCACGGATTGCCAGTTTAACTCTATTGCGCCATTGAATGATCTCTTTATGATAAAGACAGGGGGCGTCAAGCCCTTTTGAGAAAAAGTAATGTTTTATTTCTTCCCATATTGGCGGAGAGATGACATGTTCGTTCAACTGGCATCCTGAGCAGATGGTAAAGAGCTCGCACGGGATTGTTGAAAACTCTGTCAATTGGCTGTTCATATTTGGTACAAAACTTGTTCATAACATGTGGATTGATCAAAACCCTCGATTTATCGTCCGTCCGTCGACAATCTATGAACAGAGGATTATCTTATGAAAAAGGGATGGTTATCAACATTTCCACATCGAAAGAAGAAGAAGATAATAACATATATATATCTCTTCTTAAGAGATCTTTGTTGCAAATCGCAGATTTTTGCCATCAATAAAAATATTTAGTTTAATGATTTAACCTATTTTTTTGAGAAAATTAAAAAAAAATTCTCTAAAATAACCTTTTGATTTATTAAGGTAGGTCTTTACTAATTTTAACGGCTTAGGATGAAAGATCTATCTCCTCGATCCCTTTTCGACCTAACAGACTTTGCCCATGCGGCATTGTTCGATCGGATCACACATGTATGGGAAGCTTTAGAAAAAATCGAAAGTTATTTGAGGCATCAAAAATTAGGAAAAATTGAAATCGATGTTCCCGCATCGGTTTATTTGATAGACCCCGGTTCCATTTCAATTGGAAAAGGCTCCCGGATTGAACCGGGCGCATGTATCCGAGGCCCGTGTGTGATTGGATCTAATTGTGAAATCCGCCACGGGGCTTATCTCAGGGGACAGGTTATTCTTGGGGATCACTGTGTGATCGGGCATGATACCGAGATCAAGAATTCCATTTTTTTGAATCAAGCCTGTGCTGCGCATTTTAATTATGTTGGAGACTCCATTGTTGGAAACAACGCGAATCTAGGAGCGGGAATGAAATGTGCGAATGCGCGATTTGACCGGCTTCCTGTCTCGATTCTATTCAAAGGCAAAAAAATTCAGACGAATTTAAAAAAGTTCGGTGTCATCGTCGGAGACAATGCGCAATTGGGGTGCAATTGCGTCACTAATCCCGGAACGATTTTGGGTAAGAAGTCTTTTTGCTATCCGTGTTTGAACATCAGCGGATGCATTCCAGAAAATGCCGCCGTGAAACCGCCCCATAAAAATCTTGTAGAGGAATAGAAAATGCCCACACAAACTCTTTCAAAGAATCCCAGCGAATCGCAAAAGGCAGGGGCTTCTCATTTCTTTTACCATCAGGATAAAATTGAACAGGAGATTGCCAAGAGCATTGTCAGTTTTGGCGACAAGACAAAATTGCGGGATGCCTGTGAATATGCGTTGACGAATGGAGGAAAACGGTTTCGGCCTCTTCTTGTGCTTCTTGTTGCAGAAGCCCTTGGACACGGTTTAAACGTGTACGATGCTGCCCTGTCGGTTGAATTTTTTCATACAGCCTCTCTCATCGCAGATGATCTTCCATGCATGGACAACGACGATGAAAGGCGGGACAAACCCTCTCTTCATAAAGTGTATGGAGAGACGATCGCGCTTCTCTCAAGTTACGCCTTGATCACAGCAGCTTTTGAGAAAATTCATCGAAATGCTCTTGTGATGCGCGAATCAGGCATGCCTTATTCTGCCTTAAGCGATCGGGCTTGTCTCATTGCTCTTGGCAGCGCTGCACATTGCTCCGGAATTTCAGGCGCAACCGGAGGGCAATTCCTCGATTTGTTCCCTCCAACAAATACGTTGGATACCGTAAGGCAGGTCATTTATAAAAAAACAGTCACGCTTTTCGAAGTTGCTTTTATTTTCGGATGGGTGTTTGGAGCCGGAGACATTTCCAAACTCGATATGGTAAAAAAACTCGCCTATCATTTAGGAATGGCCTTTCAAATTGCCGATGATATCGGCGACATTGCCCAAGATGAAAAAAAGCAAAGGGAGATGAGCTTGGCGCGATTCGTCGGAAAAGAACGCGCCTTGCTCATTTTTGAAGAAGAGATGCGACAATTCAATAAACATCTTGTCGATCTTCGTCTCAATACTCCATCTTTCGAAAAGATGACGGACACTCTCAAAAAGATGGCTTTGAAAAATGCCTCTTTGGGAACTTGAAAAACAAGCGCCCTAAGACCGTTTTCTACAGCTTAAAATCGATACCCAAGCTCCAACTATCAACAGGATGATTCCTGCGATGAGGATCCCCATTAATGGCGCATCGTAAGAAGATGCCTTTTTTTCTAACGATCCTCCGACCATTTTACTCACAGCATTTTCAGGCATGAAACCTGTACCGCTATGGATTGCTGACTTTGCATTTGCTACCCGATGTCTTTCATAACACGCAAAGACAATCAGGACGATTCCAATAATCAGAACGACGATTCCAATAATTCTTTTTTTGTTCTTCATTTTCTTCATACTTTCCTCTAATGTTTAAAGATAATCTTTTAAATGGTCGATGTCCTCATTCAATTTATCATAGGTTTCAGGATTGTCATGCTGGATGAAATTCTGATAGTCCTTTTCTAATTGCGTTTTTTCAGATTGAGCTTTTTTACTTAAACAGGCTTTGGCAGTTTCGTTCATAATCTGAAGAGCTTTGTCCATGACGTCTTTGAATTTGGCCTTTTTATGGAATTCCTCGGTTTTTTCATATTCTTGCAAACTTTTTTGAAAGAGGTCGACGCTGCGGGCAAATTCCTGTTTGTATGTCGCTTTAATATCTGGTGGAATCGATCCTCCACTCCCTTCAATCATTCCCATGAGCTTATCCTGATAATTTTGAGCCTTTAAATTTGTATATAAATTTAGAGTGGATTTTTTTTATACTTTTAATTTTCACGTTGATCTTTTAAGATCCGTTTTAATTTAAAGAAGATCTTACTATGTTCAAGTTGCGAAAAGTTCTTTTTTTTCTATTCATTTTTACAATGGGCGGTAGGTTGTTCGGACAAGACAATTCTGAGCAAAATACGGACGTTCCTTTGCCCTCTCCGCAAGTTGTCGAACAACAATTAGAAAGTGCGGAACGGGAATTCAATGAAGCGAAGAAAATGTTCAACCCCTGGTATGCGGGTCCTCTTCTCACTCCATCTGCCCATATTCTTCCCCCTGGGGCTTTTTTGATCCAACCTTACCTTTTTTTTACAAATAACTATGGGAAATTCGATAAACATGGGGAATCGCATCACATTCCTCATATCCATACGATTGTAGGGTCCTCTCTCTTTCAATTCGGGATCATCAAATGGATGGACGGCCTTATCAATGTGCAATGGATTCGCAACCGTCAAAAAGGGCATTGTTCAAACGGATTCGGCGACATGTCCGCAAGTTTAGGATTCCAACTCTTGCCAGAAACCGCTTATGTTCCTGCTTTTCTTTTTGGAGTTAAGGAGACCTTCCCCACAGGAAGATACCAAAAGCTGAACCCTAAAAAGGGGGGAATCGATGCCATCGGCGCGGGGTCTTATCAGACCACTTTCAGCTTAAATACTTCAAAGGTGATCTGGTGGATCTCTACCCATCCAATGGCGATGCGCCTATCTCTAAATTATGATGTTTTTTCCGATGTGCACGTCAAGGGTTTCAACGCTTATGGCGGCGGCAACGGAACTGATGGGACCGTCAACCCTGGAAATAATTTTGCTTTAGATTATGGATATGAATACAGCTTTACGCAGATGTGGGTGTTCGCCCTTGACTTTGTCTATACTTATACCTCAAGGTCGACGTTCGAAGGGCGTAGAGGATTGAATGCAACTGGTGGACACAATGTCGTTGGAGGGCCGTTTAATGATCAGATCAGCTTAGCCCCGGCGATTGAATACAATCCCAGTGAAAGCTTAAATTTCCTGGCGGGAGTCTGGTTCTCTGTTTGGGGAAGAAATTCCCTCAACTTTGTCTCAGCAGTCTTTAGTCTTATCTATGCTTGGTAGGACACTCCTCTTAAAGATAAGAGGAGGTCTTTATACTTCTACGCTTCGACGAGTTCTGCAGCAGCGCTTTCTAGAGAACGCGATCCTTTGGAAGAGGCGGCGCCTTTTTCTGCGGAACGGGCAAAGATGAGTTTTTCAATCTCTTCGGTGATATTCGGATTTTTTCGAAGCTCTTCGCGTGCAGCTTCCCGGCCTTGGCCAAGCCGTGTGCCCTGAAAGCTGAACCAGGTTCCTTTTTTCTCAATGATATTATAATCGACACCGAGATCGATCAGAGAGCCGATGCGTGAAATCCCTTCATTGAACAGGATGTCGAATTCAGCGATTTGAAAAGGAGGCGCCATTTTGTTTTTCACGACTTTCACTTTCACGCGGTTGCCGATATCGTTGTTGTCGGTTCCTTTGATGCTGGCGAGACGGCGGATATCCATCCGTATCGAAGAATAGAATTTTAAGGCCCGGCCGCCGGAGGTAGTTTCCGGATTGCCGAACATGATGCCGATTTTTTCGCGGATCTGGTTGATGAAGATAGCGCAGGTATTGCTTTTGGAAAGGGTAGAGGTGAGCTTTCTAAGAGCTTGCGACATCAAACGCGCTTGAAGGCCGACGTGGGAATCGCCGATCTCCCCTTCTAATTCATTTTTGGGAACGAGCGCAGCGACAGAGTCGATGACAATGACATCGATCGCATTGGAACGGGCGAGCATCTCAGCGATGTTCAGAGCTTCTTCTCCGGAGGAGGGCTGGGAGATCATGAGCTCGTCAAGATTCACTCCGATCTTGGCGGCATACGTAGGGTCCAGGGCATGCTCGGCATCGATATATGCTGCCAGCCCGCCGTTTTGCTGGGCGTTGGCCACGATATGGGTCGCAAGCGTCGATTTTCCCGAAGACTCGGGGCCGTAGATCTCCACGATCCTTCCGCGCGGCACGCCTCCGATCCCCAAGGCGATATCAAGGGAAATGGCGCCCGTCTTGATTACGCTGACCTCATGAGAGGCCGAATGTTTTCCTAAAGTCATAATCGAGCCTTCGCCGAATTGTTTTTCAATATGTGAGATGGCGAGCTCTAGCGCTTTTTTCTTTGCAGCATCATTTGACATGACAACTCCTTTTTTTTTCTATTCCAAGAATGTCGTCTATTGCCCTTATCGTCAAGAGTTCTCTCTCAACAAAAATGTAATAACAACGGTATAACTGACCCTCTCCTATTGCTAAGCAAAGGTTCTAATGGCAAGACATTTTAGCTCTTCAAAGCTCTCTATGAAACGTATGTTTTCATGTACATCATCTTTGATCTCGCTAATTGCCGATCCATCTTCAACAGGCAAACGGCTCTGTCTCGGGGATAACCCAAAGCAGGCAAGCCTTTGCTTGCCTGTTGCTGTTTGTTCTAATCTTGATACCGCCTGTCTCAAGAGCGAGCCCGCACTTGCCCAAGCTGATATAGCTTGGGATCTATCAAGATGTTTGTGGTCTACATGGAGAGCGAGAAAGGCGCTGTAGAGGTCTCTTTGTGCCTCGATTCCACAAGGACATGTGTGCCAGCGCTGGCTTAATGGTTTTTTCTTCACAA
>DATIJE010000108.1:0-13965 GCA_035478995.1 Rhabdochlamydiaceae bacterium
TGGTGGCAATTTACAAATATCAAGACAAGTACTATGGAAGAATGCTAGCCACATACGATGATGAGGGGAAGATCCAGGACACGATTTTCGAAAAGAAATTCAAAGCACCGGGAGTCGTAGGGAATCCTCCTTATTGCGGAATGGATTTTATCTACAATGTAGAAAAAGAGGAAGATAACCGAGAAAAAAACGACAAATACAAAGGCACAATCATAGATGCCGAGAAAGGAAAAGTCTATCATGCTGAATTTTGGCTTAGCGGCGATGATCTTATCGTCCGGGGCGAGATTTGGATCTTCGGAAAAAATCTACCGTGGCACAAGGCCTCTGAACAGGATCTTCCCAAAGGTTTTTTAATGAGTGATATCAAAGACTTTGTACCTGTAATTCCACAAACTTTATAAACCGCTCCTTTCGAAATTATTCTTAAGTGGTTTTTATTTTAATTTTTTGCTTGTTTTGCATGTGACCATGCTAATATGACATACGGAGAAGTGAAGGGCATACATATGGAAGAAAAAATGAAAGCAGGCAAATTTAAAGCAGAATGTCTCAAAGTTATAGATAGAGTAAAAAAAACTCGCCAAAAAGTCATTATTACTAAACGAAATATTCCAGTTGCAAAACTTGTTTCTATAGAAGAAAAAGAAGAAATTGCATTCGGTAAATTAAAGGGAACTATTCATTTTATAGGGGATGTAGTAGGTCCGATCGATGAAGAATGGGATGCCGATTCTTAAGAGTATTTCATTAGCTTTCGATTATAAAATCAGGACATTTCCTCTTATTATCTGTGAACATAAGCGATCCAGGAAGTCTTATATCTATCGTGTCATATTGGACAGATATATCCTGTTGTGTTATGGCAGAAGATAAAAGAGTACTTTAAAGCGGGGTTAAAATGACGAAATATACTTTTGCGATCATGGGTGCTACTGGGCACATCGGCCATCCTTTAACGGAAGAGCTATTAAAAAAAGGACATAAGGTGCGTGTTCTGGGCCGAGATGCACACAAGCTTCAAGAGTTTAAAAACAAAGGGGCTGAGGTTTTTTCGGGAGATTCTACAGATAGTGCTTTCCTTGCTAAAATGTTCAAAGGATGCAATGCGGTTTTTGGCTTACTTCCCCTAGGTTTAGATGCAGATGATATGGAAGTTCTTCGAGATAAGACAGCGGAAGCCATCGTGCAAGCGGTTGCAAAGGCAAAGACGACCCACGTTTTAAACTTGAGTTCGATAGGAGCTAATTTGCCATCCGGCACCGGACCTATCAAAGAATTCTATCACCAGGAAGATAGATTGAATTTAGTCCCGAATTTAAACGTCCTTCACTTTCGTCCTGCCTATTTCATGGAAAACTTACTATGGTCTATTCCAAGCATCAAGAGCTCTGGAATGATTACCTCCTCTCTTAAAGGAGACATCCCTATTCCGATGGTCGCGACTCAAGATATTGCTCTCAAGATAGCCGAATTTTTCGATGCCTTGAAATTTACCGGTTCGAGTGTGTTTGAGTTTGTCGGGCCTCAAGAAATTACAATGGCAGAAGCGGCAAAAGTAATCGGAAAGGCTATTGGAAAGCCTGATTTAAAATATAAGCAGATGTCTGATGAACAAGCTGAGAATGAAATGATTGCTTCAGGGATGAAACATCAAATTGCTAAGTTAATAGTGGAAATGAACAGAGCTTTCAATGAAAGAAAAATTAAGCCCACACAGAAACTGACAGAAGATCATAAAGGAAAGACTACATTTGAAGAGTTCTGCAAAACGTTTTCGAAAATTTACCATCCGGGGAAAAAAGCGGCTTAAGAATCAAAGGTTTCACGGTCATTCTCAGTTTTCCTCATTTCTAGCTTTTTTCGCATGCGCGCCGGTAATCATTTTCAAGCGTCTTTAGATCATCGGTTAATTGACCAACGTCATTTTGGATACCACTTGAGGTCAGGTCAAGGTTGTCCATAATCAATGTATTCCCAATATCAAATGCACTTAAGAGAGCTGTAGAATAGTCAACAGGATATTTATACCTCTGTTTCATGAACGAACCCCTTTTATCTTACGTTTAGACTAACAAGAATTTTCAAAAGACAATAGTAAAAAGATGATTTGTCATACTGCAAAAAAATTGCAATCTTAGCTGAATGCTGAACAAGACAATACGCTTTATCATTAACACTCAAGTTATCTTGAGTGACTTCAACATCCCGTGCCTAGCATGAGAACGGATGGAACCAAATGATCCGATTCTAATGTATAGGTTTTATTTGGTACGATTTCGATCCAGTTGGTGAGCAAATCTGGATCTCCTTCCCCTTTTGACCACGCGAGAACTCTGAAGTATCCGATATTTTTTGGAATGCGGACATTGACCGTTCCAGTCTGAGTCAGAACTTGTAATGTTCTGGGATTCAATTTTAACCCGTACATCAATGCCTTATTGCTCTCATCGACTTCTTTTGCAGTGCTCGCCCATTGGATTGCGATCTTTGATTTTGGATTTTTACTAGGATAGGCTGTCTGATTCTCGAGTACAAGATTTTCTGCAAATCCTGTTGTTGCGATGACTAATAGCGGCAGAAAAAACAGCATGATCTTTTTCATCTTCATGTTACTACCTTGTTATTCAATGGTTGTCCCTTCTTGGGGAGTGCATAGGGCATTTACATTTGTTTTAGGAGTTTTTAATGGAAAAGTACCTTCTGAACAGAGAGTGGACGGTTTTCCATTTCCTTTGAACGGTGCTTTCGGAATGTGCACTGTTACGTTTTTGATCACATTGACCGCCTCTGCAATTTCGAAATCACCCACCATGCTCAACAATTGATAGCTCTCCTCATGTGTGAGGCCTTGTGTGCGCACTAAAAAGTCAATGGCGTTTCTGGATGCGAGCTTCATTGCTTCAAAGAGATCCACATTTAAGCCTACGATCATCCAGTGAGTGGAGTTTTCGATGATTGGCCATGTGAATGCATTTCCGCCTTTTCTTTTTGTTTTATCGAACACTCCTTCTGCCTTTAGATCTTTTCTCACGATAAATTGGAAAGTAATCCCTTCGTAAGCTGTCTCCAAGGCGGTGATATCGATCTCGCCGTTGCTCTGCATGGCATGCGAATCTCCAGTCCAGACGAGACCGCCTTTTTGGAATACGGGAAGGAAGATGATGGAGCCCGCTTGGAGCTCAGGCTGGTCCAAATTGCCGCCAAAAGGCCCTGGAGGGACAGAATTAAATTCGCCGGTGACCGGTTGTCCCATTGGAGTCGGCATATTGACAGGCCAATCTTTTGGCCAATCGAGAGGAGGGGCTACAGCCAATACACCTGGAAAAGGCTTCAGCTGTAAGCACACCCCTTTTGTGAATTCAGTCGTGTTGTTCTTTTTGTCATACTTAAAATATTTGATCCTCGGCTTGGTGAATTCCGATAAGATCCCTTGTGTGGGGCTTAAGAAATTATATCCCCAATCGGTCAGTTTAATATCGAGGACTCGAATCTCTAGCACATCTCCCGGCTCAGCTCCTTCGATGTAAACAGGTCCTGTTACTGTGTGCATGCCGCGTCTTTTCTGAATGTCATGCGCCACATAGAATTTTGCCACATCTGCAGGAGTTGTTTTGTTGAAGACCATTTCATGAAGACAGCTATTCCAGGTTTCCATGGTAACGATGTCTCCCGATCGAATTTTTATCACCGGCGGCTGATTGAGTGTAAAAAGACCAAGCGTCGTCGTCTCAGATGTTGCCGGAACTCTGTATGTTTCACCCATGAGGGAAGCAACATATAACGAGGCTGCGAGTAATGAGAAAATATATATTTTTTTTAGCATCTCAGCTCCTATTAAATAAAAAACTATATGTAATGGCCGCTGCAAAGAAATTCAAGAAAAAAACATATTTTAGAATAAGACGGTAAGCCTGGCTGTAATGGCGCATACATTGGACTTGTTAGGATGTGCACCGGGGTTTGGAATATAGCTGAGTACGGGTTGAAAGTAGATGGATTTGTAAACTTGTGTTTGATAATAGCCTTGGAACATCAATTCGGAGAATCTTGAAAAAAGATGAGGATTGAGACGGGACCACGCAACGCCGACACCGAAAGAATCGTTAGGTCGTTTTGGAACTAACGCGAATGCGGTAAGTCCCAGCCCAACGTAGAGATTCATTTCAAGCGTTCTAGAATTGTTCCAGCCGAATTGATAAAATCCGGAAATATTTTTTTGTGTCGATTCAGAGTCTTTGATCCAGAGGGCTTGCGAACCAAACACATAGAGCCCTCCGGTCCCATGTTCTCTTTGCGTGCCGGCTTTTAACAGCCCGCTTTGATACCATCCTCCAATAGCTGTAATGCCGGGTTTTGGATGGGTCCAGCCATATCCTCCTTCAATGATAGAAAAATAGTAGCCATTGAAATGGGGTCCCTTGAGCCCTGTTTGCACCCCTCTTGCTAAATTGCCGTCAAAAAAACCTATATTGACATAGGCTTGTTGAACAGGAGCTACGGTAACTACAATGCCATACACAGAGTTATAATACCCTCCGATAGCCCCTAATAAGGTCGTGTTGACGAAGATGGGCGTGTAGATCAAGCCGCTAACCGAAGGAATAGAAACTGTAGGATTTTCTTTGGGAACGGGTTTGGATACATTGTTGAAGTGATACGTCGGAACTGTCTTTCCTATCCGCACACTGAGCCGGTCGTCCAGAAATTGCTGATAGAGCCACAATTGATATAATTCGGATCGATTCAGGGGAGGAGCACCCGGTAAGCTGTTATATCCCTGAACAACTCCGGCATCCTCGTTTGTAGGCTGCCCATTAAATTGAAGAAACTCTGTGCCAAAAGAAGCGCCTTTCCATCCGATGGCTTTTTGCAAGTCGATGAATAGATCGAGTATTAATAGGCTGTTGCCCGTACCTCGTCTTTGATGATCGACCCCGCTCAAGAGCACATTGTAATCGCCCATCCATAGTCCGCCAAGTCGAATGCCGGAGCGTTTTGGAATCCGCAGAAATTCCCCAAGCTCTCCGGTGCCTGTCAGAATATTGACAGCGCCTGGGTTTCCGCTGATCCCATAGCCCGCTTCATCTGCATGAAGGAACCTAGTTCCAGCAAACAGGCAAAAGATGATAAATACCAGGCGTACGTAGATCATGTTTGCCTCTTTATGAGAAAATCTTTTTGCAATTTTTTTGGTATTTTTTAAATGATCTCCGGGACATAGTTAACTATACCGAACGTAACTCAAAAATTGCAAAAAGCAAACCATTCTAGTTCAGAGAATGTCTTTAAGTAAAAATTTCTTGTTCCTCGCATTCATGGTTGTTTTAGGAGCTGCATTTGCAGAGGAATCAAAACCGCCCAAATTTTGGGTCGAGGCCGATTATCTCGGTTGGTTCATCAAAAAAAATCCTCTTTCTACTCCGCTGCTCACTACAGCTTCTGAGACAGATCCTCTTCCGGGAGCTATTGGTCAAACGGGGACGCATGTTGTTCTTGGACGACACGATATACGGATGGGTTGGATGAATGGTTTCCAAGTCGGCGGAGGGGCGGAAATTTGCGCAAAAAGCGACATTGAAGGGAGCTATTTTTTGCTGCCGACAATCTCGAAAAGGAAATCCTTGAGCACTTCCGGAGAGCCGGGTTCGCCCGACTATGCAGTTCCGATTTTTGATATCACGGGTGTTTTGGGATTGAATGGGATCCCTGGAGAAACTGTATTTATTTTACCCGGCCCTTTGTTCAACTCTCCCGGTTTTTTTGGATTGTTCAAGCTGCGCATCTCAAGCCGCTTTCAAGGGGCCGAGCTAAATGGGATTTACCATTTTATCAAAAAAGATCCATTACAATTGGATTGTCTAGGTGGATTTCGATGGCTGCAGCTTAAGGAATCATTGATCTTTAAAGCCGAGACCAACACTGTACCCAATTTTCCTTTTCAGCCCGAGTTTTTCAACTTCTCGGATCGATTCCTAACGGACAACAATTTTTTAGCTGCACAGTTTGGAATCAGAGCGAAATATTTGATACAAAAATGGGATTTAGAGGGGATTTTAAAAGGGGCATTAGGCGCCACATTGGAACAGATAAAAATCAAAGGTTCAAGCGAAACGAGCGGAGGCAATTTATTTTTCCTGACTCGGGGAACAGCAAATGAACGCTTGCCCGGAGGAATTTTTGCCCAGTCTACCAATATCGGCACTCATCGAAAAAGTTCCTTTGCAGGTGCATTTGAAGCACATGTTCGCAGCGGTTATCGGATCATTAACAATTTCGAAGTCCATCTAGGTTATACCTTTTTGTGGATCAGCAAAGTTCTTAGGCCAGGGAATCAAATAGATAGAAAAATCAATTCCACGTTAACAGCTTTAGCTGATGCATCAAGGGAAACAGTCGGAACAGGACCTGGACCGATCCCTTTTGGCGAACCCGCTGCTGCTCCTTCCAGACGGGGTTCCAAAAAACCCAAAGTCCGTTTCAAAACGAGTTCTTTTTATGCACAAGGCATTGATGTCGGTGCTACCTTTCATTTCTAACGTACGAATGCGAAATACAAATCAAGGAACTACCCATTTGTTTGGCGGGATGGTCACAGGTCTTGTTTGCACACCGGCATTCGACAAAAGGAACGATGGAACATCAGCTACAGAAGAAATGGAAACATTGTTTTCGAAACTCAAATTAACTGGATAGGAAACCCCATTGTACGTAAAGGGACAAACATCAAAAAAGCCAGTTGACGAGTAAGGACCAAAACCGAGCAATAATTTATACAAGATATTGAACAACACTTCTTCCTCTGGAATTGGAGCTTGCAACCAATAATTGCCGATATATTGAAGATCGCCATATGTGACGCACCCTCCACTGTCGCTTCCATAGGGCAAGTTGTTGCCGAGGCTAGGAATAAATGAATAAGGCAGGGGATCGCCAGCTGGCGGTGGAGGCCCAAAAAAGGTAACTCCAATAGGGTTGTTGTAAGATACATTGTTCAGCAATCGAATATAGCGGCTTCCTCCATCGGTATAAAAAACATTCCCTCCACCGGGGGTTGTCGGTTTTCCAGATGCTACATTTCCTTCGATGATGAGACCTCCTCCATATAGAGAAGGCCCTTGTTGGCCTGTGGTATAAATGGCGCCGCCATCCCATAACACATTGAGGAAGTTTTGGATCCTGTTTTGAACAATTCGGGAACCGGAATTAATTGTATCAGTATTGAATGTTCCCCATTCTCCGCTGAATGCATGGCCTAATCCAGGAAAGCTTCCCTTATCGAGCAAACCCCAGCCCCAGCCCATGGCAATCCCAGACCAGGGGACGTTTGAAATCGTATTCTGACTGATTGTCGTGTTCATGGTAAAACCGACAAAGATGCCCGCAGCATCCACAAATTCTGCGGCAACACTGGTGATTAGATTATTGGTGATGATGTGATCTTGAACGATAAATACGGGTGAGCTTGGGCGGGCATCATTAGTTGATACAGCCCCGAGTTCAATGGCTGCACTGGAAATATCGTTGAATAGATTGCTATCGATGGTATTGTTTTTACTCCCCGTGCCAAACTGAAGGCCTACAGCACCCAGATGTTCAAAAATATTCCCGTAGAACACGATGTTCTCTGCAAAAGTAAAGGGTAAGTTGCCCGGAGTCGGCACCACATGCTGATCGTGGCCGATAATATTGGGTTGGTGGTCTGTGCCGATGAGAAGCATCCCGCTTTGATCGGAGACATATCCATTAGGCCCGTTTGGACCAAGCCACGTTGCGTAACTGAAAGTTAATCCTACAAAGCGGATGTTATGAATAGGTTGATTGGCGGTTCCTTGACCTGCGATCAGAGTTTCCAGAATGGGCAGTTCGACATCTGCTGTACTCAAGTCCTCGCCCGGAAGAGGAATATAATATAACCACCCATTTACACTATCTAAATACCATTGGCCGGGTTGATCGAGGAATTGATAGGCATTTTCAAACCATGTCACTTGCCAAAAGCTCCAAACGCCAGGCATGTTGGTCGTCGCATCATAATAGACATTCGCGTTATTCCAGGCAGGTTCTTGCATGGTGATCAGGCCGTTAGCGGGCGGGTTGTATGGTGTGATCGAACTCAGAGGCACTCGCATCATTTTCCATTGAGTCTGGATAACAGCTTCTATATCTTGCGGATTTGTCCAAGTCGATGGATCCCTCCATTGTGCGGGGTTTAAAGTAGTAGGAATAAATTCGATTCCTCCGCTTGCGAAGTTAGGGAGAAACGCAGCAGGATAAGGCGTCGTCCGCGCTCGCACTGCCCGGGTGCCATTGACGTAAAGTTGGCGAGATTGACGTGGGCCAACAAAGGCCCGATAGATCCCAAGAGGTACATCGTGAAGAGTCCAGCCGGTTACCTGTACTGCTCCAGAAATGATCGGATCTCCTTCTGGAGCTGCGGAATAAATGACGTTGTAGCCATTTTGACCTGAGTCGCTGCCATTGAGCACAAGGGGTTGTTGTAAGCGGTAGGTTCCTTCTTTGATATAGATATAGATGTCTTGATTTCTCGCGGATGATGGTAAAGCTCGTACAGCATCGCGAGCTCGTTGCAATGTGAGAAACGGATCTTGCTTTGTACCGGAAGCGGCATCGTTGCCATTTGGCGAGACCCAGAAGGCACAGGGCGCTGTCAAATCAGCAGAATATAGCACCTGTTTTTCTTCGCAGAAAAATTGTTCGTAGAATCCCTTTAAACGTCCGCGTGAAAAGGTGTTTTCTTTAGCATTGAGAAACACAGAAAAAAAGCATGCAACTAAGATCAAAAAACGTCCCATAAGACCTTCTTTAATGTATTAGAATTTAATAAGGAAGTAGACTTTTACAAAATAAATAGAATAGATTGGTGAAAACAGCAAGCGCAATGTAATCATGGCAATGAATCATGTCAATCTAAGTGTATCTTTAACTAGTATTGCTCTTTTGCTTCACGCCGTGCCTTGTTTTTGTGAACAAGCGGAGCATGATCTAGGTTTAAATTCTCGCGTGCAAGTTGGAGTCGATTATACTCATGTCAATCTTAAACCCCACGGTAATCCTACCTTTCATGGCAATCTTGGTGGAATGTTAGCATCCTATGAATATAGGCCCATGAATTTTTTTTATGGAGGCCTTAAGTTTACGTGGAAAGAAGGAGATACTCATGGTTCAGCAGGAAGACGCTCTCTACTTTATTTAGATGTCCAAGAAAGAGCGGGATATACATTTGAATGGATAAAACAAAACTTGGTGTTAACTCTTTTTTCAGGATTCGGCTATCGGCATATCGGACAAAAACTGTCCCCGCACGATGGAGATTCCGTGCGCTTCAATTACAATGAGTTTTATGTTCCTTTAGGAGTGCTCGTGAATCATGACTTCAGATGGTGGTTCGCATTAGGTGTGGATTTTACCTGGATGCCGCAGGTTTTCCCAACAGTATCTATTGTCCCTTTAAAGGGAGCTCGCTGGGACCTCACAAGAACCTTGGCCAATTATTTTGTCGAAGTCCCATTTACTTTCACATTGACGAAGAACAAGAAATTTCAGCTGATCCTCGACCCCTTCTACGAACATTGGAAAGACGGCCATTCTACCGCAAAACTATCGAATGGCATTCCGCTCGGTCTTCCAGGCAATACGTATCATTTCTACGGAGTCGACTTGATCTTCGCCTATAATTTTTAAAGACATTTAGCGATGTCCTCCTCCATGTCCCCCATGACCTCCGCCGTGACCTCCGCCGTGACCTCCACCTCGTCCGCCATGTCCTCCGCTTCGTGAGTGTGATGGCTGATTGCGCGAGCCACTTCCTCTGTGGTTATTCCAATGCTCATTGTTTCTGTAACGCCAGTTATGATTATTGTGGTGATTATTCCAATGATTGTGCCAACGGTTATTCCAATCACGGTTCCAATAATTGTTCCAATAACCATTCCAATATCGAGAGCGCCCTCCTATATAGCCGTAACCATTCCAATAATACCCATTGTAATTGCACCAATATCCATCTGCAAAAATAAAACCAAGCGAAATTACGGGAAAGAAGATGGAAGGATTCGTTTGATAATACCCGCCATCTTGAACATATTGTTGTGTATTATTGATGATCACGACATTGCGATCGGGATAATTCGGATCATCTGGGTAATAATTGGGATAATAAGTATAGGTCTCTTCATGGATATTTCCCTGAGCATCCGTAACGATTGCATCGACAGGATGCTGTTCGGAATAGAGCTGTTCTCCTGGAATGGGAACAATTTGATTAGGCTGCTCTGCCGTTAACGGGGCAAAAGCACAGATCCCCATTGCGAAAAAAGCATTTATGACATTGCACCAGAGATCAAAACAGCGTCTCATAGTTCCTCCTTGTACAAAAATTTTACATAACAGGCGGAAGACAATTATATCAAGGTGGAATGATCAACTTCACTTTTTTGAATATTTTCGTTATACCGGAAATGGTTCTAAAATGGGATCTGTACGACAAATTGCACGGGAACATTCAGCGCAGCTCTTTTACTGACGAAGTCGAGCATGAAGAGCGTGAAGTCGTACCAAGCGTGGATGGCGACGGTCTCTTTGAGAGAGCAGTTTTTTTGCGCAAGCCAACCTGAATAAAGGCCAAACGCTGTAATAAGAGGAAGAGAAAATTGGTAATATTCTTTCCGAGCCTTGGAATCATTCGGATAAAATGCGTAGGCATTCGAAATGTGCGCTGCGCCAAAGAGAACCGAGGAAGTGGCAAGACCTCCCCATGGAGTAAATAGTTCAGAGGCAAGAGGCTGAATGTAACCTCGGAAAAGAGCCTCTTCGCCGATAGCGATAGGCAGAGCCGCAAGAGGCCTCATCGGAAGAGCTGTTCTAGAGGCTGAAGCGTCATGGCTCGAACGGAGATAGGTAATCCCAAAAGCTGCGCCAAGACTGCCTAAGATCCCGCCCCACACTTCCGGCTTTTTTAGGATAGATGGGTTAATGGGAGCGTAAGCTAAATCTGCAAGCATGTCAGTCGGCATTTTATACTTGTATTCTAGATGCGAATTGTAAAGACGTACGTCCCGATACGCCGCGTAAATTCCATAAAACCAAGTATTCGCGACTGCGCTACTACTAAAATCCCGAGTTGGCTCATCTAGGTAATGTGAGTTTTTGAGAAGGGATCCTGTTAATGCAGTGCCAAACAAATAACTTGCAGTCTCAGTATTTCCTAGATAAAGATGGCCAAGACCCGGCATTAAACAGGATAATCCAACTGTCGTAAATGCCTTTTTTTCTTTTTTCGGCTGGCAAAAAGGAGTTTCTGCATGGAAAGGGTAATGTTGCAAAGAGCGTGCATCCGACAAGGGCATGGTTGCAGTTGGATTTTCTGGTGGTGCGCTAAATAGGGTCGAGCAAAGGCCGAAGGACAGGAATATTTTTTTCACAAACTAACCTCAAAAAAAATAAAATGAAGGTTAGTTTACATCTTTCCATAAAATTTAACAATTAAAGTCTATTTTTTATATAAAAGGATTTTATAATTGAATCAACTAGAGGGGATAGTTAAATCACAAAGACCACTAGAGCAACTGCGACACGCGATTTAACGGATCTAGTTGAAAAAGGTGTTTTAGTGAAAAACTGGAGAACTTCGCCACACATGTTATAGATTGAATCTGGCGTCTGTCCAGAAAAGTCTTTAAATTTGATCCGTCTTTTTCTAATTACCTGATAGGTAAGTGCGGCTAGCAATGTACGTTACAATATAAGAGGTTATCAGTGCAACGTAGGGTTGTTTCCTTTTTACTAATTTTGATGCTAAGGCTCCGGTGATCGAGGAGACTAGTATAACCGTTAGTCTATCGGACACCTCTCTTGGAGGTATTGCTTGAGACGTTGTATTCCACCAGGGAAATCCTAAATAATAAGCTGCCAAATTAGCGCCCAGAAATCCCGAAGAGTAATCTGTTAAGAGATCGCTTTTGAAGACATTTAGATTTTTGAATACATTGTCTAATTGATAAATGATTCTTTCCTTCCATGAAAATAAATAAGAAGAATCAACTGTACCGCTTTTATTGCAATATGGACAATTCAGATGAATTTGACCTATTAATTGAACGATTTTTTTACGTATGGCGGTTTGTTTAATGCATTCTTGATGCATGGGATGTAATTGTCCTAATCCATCATGAGCTAATAGCTCACCATTCGATTCCTCTCTACAAATGGCACAAGTATGAGAAGGATTTGATCCTATTGGCCAAAACTTTACACTCATATTAGTTAATAGTTTAATCTTTAATTCCAAGTCATCCTAGCTTAGGCGTAATTTTCTTTCAAGATTGATTATTAATTACTTATTTAGAAAAGAGCCAACCGATGACGATACCAACAACTATTAATAAAATGTCTATTAAGAATTGCATGTAATAGATGTGTTTCTTTACCGCAATCAGAATGAATGTGGTGATTCTTTTTTCTTCTTCTTCGACGTTGTCTCTTCTTTTCTGTGCTAAGGTATAGAAACCATCTAAAATTTTCCATGCCCTTGTCATAGGGCTATAAGAGGGTAGCTGAGACAAGCTATCAGATGGAAGGAGAATGACTTTTTTGATGTTTCCTGAGAGCCAAAGAATCTCGAGTAAAAAGTGATTGAAATCCCAATTGGGCACAGTCAATTTTTTATCAAAGGGATAATCTTTTTTAATTTTTTCAATATCGTGAAGAAATTGATCAATCGAATGTTCTTCTATTATTTTATCCTTTCGAATTAAGCCTTCAAGCTCATCAAGATTTTGATAAAACTCAATAAGCGTCAGAAAATCCCAACGATCCCGCATGGTTTTTTTAATGCCAAAATCCAAATCTTCTTCTAATCTAATGACCCTTTTCCTACGCAGATTTCTAAAAAAACCAATTTCCATAATGAGAGATCCTTGTTATTCGCGGCCAAACAGTTTACGGAGTTCTATTTTTGCTTTCTGGAGATCCTTTTTTTTAGAAGGGGAAAGATTTTTTCCTGCACGGTTTTGATAAAATATTAACATGGACATCGCTGAACGAAATGGGGGCGATTTGCGTCGGGTGCTTTGTTCAGCGGATCGTTTCAAAGATAGAGCGATTTGTCTGGGACTTTTAGTAAAAATACCCTTTTCAAGATCTAAGGCATTACTCTTTTCTGTTACTTGCTTAGACCAGAGTTTAGTCTTCTTTTTTTTAACCATCGCTAATATTTCTTAGGAACTTTGGCTCCTTTTTTTCTTGCTTCAGAAAGGCCGATGGCAATAGCTTGTCTGCGATTTGTTACCTTTTTATGGCTCTTTCCTGATTCTAGAGAGCCTTCTTTCATTTTGTGCATAGCTCTTTCAACAGATTTTTGTGCTTTTGGACTAAATCTTCTCATCATTCCTCCCAAGGTAAAAAATGGGCATCTTATCGACCTCCGCCATGGCCTCCATGTCCACCTCCATGGCCTCCGCCTCCTCTTCCACCCTGGCCTCCGCTGCTTCCATGATGTCCATAGCCCCGCTCTTTTCCTGTATGGTCGTTCCAGTTCTTGTTATCTCTATATTTCCAATTACGATCATTATGGTGATTGTTCCAATGGTTGTTCCAACGGTTATTCCAATCGCGGTTCCAATAGTTGTTCCAACGACCATTCCAGTTATTATAATTCACTCTACCATAACGGTATCCATCCCAATAGTGGCCGTCATAATCACACCACCATCCTCCCGCGAAAAGAAAGCCCAGTGCAAATCCAGGAAAGAAGAGCGATGGGCTTGTGCCCCCATATTGGTTTGAAGTGACTTGTTGCGTGTTATTGATGATCACCACATTAGGATCAGGGTGCTGAGAATCCTGAGAATAATAGTTAGGATAATAAGTGTAGGTCTCTTCACGCATGTTTCCCTGAGAATCTGTAACGATGGCATCGACTGGATGTGGCTCTGAGTACGCCTG
>DATIJE010000109.1:0-34110 GCA_035478995.1 Rhabdochlamydiaceae bacterium
AAAACGGCATCATCTTTATCGCTATCGCGTGGGCCATCAATATCGGCATGATTTACCTGATCACTGCTATTTTTCCGAAAGCGCAGGGAACCCATTTTTCAAGTTATGTTTCATCTACTCATTCACCTGTTAATTTCGCGGAATTATTGATCCCGGAAAATATTTTTTACGATTTGGCGAATAACATCATTCCCGCAATCGTCATTTTTTCTCTGCTGATAGGCATTTCTTTGATTCACCTGAAAGAAAAGCAGGCCATGATGTCTTCTCTGGAAACCCTTGTAGGAGCTCTTACGCGCATCACCGGATGGATTGCAAGAGTAACGCCTCTGGGCACATTTCTCATCATTGCAAATCAGGTTGGTACGATTCATTTTTCAACAATTAAACAACTAGGGACTTACATCATTTTATACCTATTGGGACTGTCCATCGTCATATTTTGGATTTTTCCAAGATTAGTTAGCATGCTGACATCGATCAATGCTTTCAAATGGACAAAAGACATGATGCCCATCCTCATCCTTGCATATACAACCAATGTTGTAATCGTATGCCTGCCTTACATCATTCAGCTGGTGCAGCGGGAAACAGAGATGTTCTACACGAAGGATGAAAAAGTACAAAACCAGATACAAGGTACTGTTTCAGTAGTGTTCAATCTCCCTCTTGGCTCCTTATTCATCACGGTCTTCATTTTTTTTGCTTCACTCTTCTACCAAACTACCTTAACGGCCGGCAATCAGTTTGAATTGTTTTTTACTACCTTTCTCACTAGTTTAGGCGGTGTCGGACTCGGATCCTGGATCAACAGTTTGACGTTTCTATTAGATGCAATGAATTTACCCTTGGAAGCGATCAATATTTATTTGATCACTCTTCCGTTTACAGCGGGCTTTCAATCGATGGTATCAGCCATGGAAATCGCCTCTTTATCACTCTTTATCACTCTCGCCTGCCGACAATTGATCAAATTCAGGTTGGAAAAAATATTGAGAGGCTGCGTGCTGATTGCAGGTCCTGTCTTTTTATTATTTTTGGGGATCAAGTTATTCAATCCTCTGCCTAAAATTCAAAATCAAACAAAAAGCATTTATGAATTATCATTAAAACCAGGCCCTTCTTCTTCAGCTCAGAAAAAGACAACTGAAAAGCCTATCGCCATTGAAGCAGAAGAAAAACATGAGAAGTCGGAAGTTCATGGAAAGAGCGGAGATGCCTTCGATCACATTTTAAGTACAAGGACACTTAGAGTAGGATTCAATACGAACGTCGTTCCCTTTTGTTTTTACAGCAACAATCATGAAATCGTGGGCTACGATGTTGCATTTGCTCTTGAACTTGCTAAAGACCTTGGATGCAGACTTGAACTTGTGCCTATGGAATTCGGCAATCTAGAAAAAGATTTGAAGGAGGACAGATACGATATTGCAATGAGCGCGGTTTCAATTAATGAAAAGCGTCTCCAACAACTCAATTTCTCCCATCCTTATCTAACCGGAAAAGTGGTTTTAGTCGTCAGAAAAGATTGTCCTAATATCTTTACGTCTTTGGACGAGATCGACGCTAAACCCGATATCAAAATAGCCGCACTGAAAGGATCTTCCTATGAAACGCTAGCTTATAAGCTTTTTCCTAGTTATAAGATCGTACTCATCGACGATTATGACACATTCGCCCAAGCCAGGTGCGCGGATGCTTTATTATGGCAAGAACAAGAGGCGATTCATTGGATTGTCAATCATCCAAAATATAAGACAGTCATGCCAACTCCATCGATTGGTACAGATATACTGGCCTATCCCGTAAAAGTTTCTTCAGAACGTTTATTGGTCTTTTTGAACCAGTGGCTGCAGCTCAAAGAATCTGAAGGCTTTACTGAAAAGCAGTACAACCTCTGGGTGCTTGGAAAAACGCAGCCTGCATCTGCAGAAGAACGAAGATGGTCATTTATACACGATGTCTTGCATTGGGACAATTAAGAGCGTTAAAACAGCTTACGTCTTGCTTGCCGAAAAAATGAAATCTTTGACTGTTTCCGCATCTCTGAGCCCAACCAAACGACCGATCTCTTTCCCATCTTTAAACAGAATCAATGTGGGAACGGAAGTGATTTGAAATGAAGACGCAATCCTTTGCGCCTGGTCGATGTCCAGTTTTCCTATAGTCGCTTCTCCATGCACTTCTTTAGCAACTTTTTCTAAAACTGGGGCAAGCATGCGGCAAGGACCACACCAATCAGCATAAAAGTCCACCAATGTCACGCCGCTTTCAATGTCTTTTTCGAAAGTATCTTCTGTCAATTTTCTTATGTATTCGCTGGACATATGACCTCTTTGACTGTTCTAAAAATTTAATTATGTATTCATTGTAAAACAGGCTTTGTTTTTTTTCTAGTTATATTGTCATGCTGGATTTTCATTTACTCAAAACAATAAATCCTTATAATGTTAGCACACGCGGTCATGGCGGAATTGGTAGACGCGCTAGATTCAGGTTCTAGTCGGGGAAACTCGGTGGATGTTCGAGTCATCTTGACCGCAAATGTAACTGCGTTCCCCACAACGACAATCAGGAGTGTTCATGGCAAAGGCTAGCCGCATCGCACTGATTGCAAACGGCGAGCTCGGAGACAATGAAACTCTTCTAGAAAAAATCCGCTCCTGCGATTATTTGATCGCTGTCGATGGAGGAGTCAACCATTGTCATAAATTGGGATTGAGACCGGATATCATAATCGGAGATTTTGATTCTGCGTCCCCTGAATTCCTTCTTTTCTTTCCAGACGTCCCTCAAAAAAAATATCCAAAAGATAAAGATAAGACAGACCTAGAATTGGCGATCGAACATGCACTCGAAAAGGAAGCAAAGAATCTCACAATCTTTGGAGGATGCGGAAAAAGAATCGATCATACTCTTTCGAATATCAATCTGCTTTCCCGCTATCCCGGAATCCTTTTTTTAGAGACCGAAAGAGAGCTGCTATTCGTGATTGACCGGCAAGCTGTACTAAAATGCAAAAAAGGACAGACAATTTCATTAATCCCTTTAAACGGCCCCGTGTCGGGGATTACAACTCGCGGACTGAAGTGGGAACTCAATAATGGAAAACTGGATAAAAATTTTCTTGGAATTTCGAATGTCTGTCTTGCAGATGAAATAAAAATCTCAGTTGGCCATGGCGATTTGCTTTGCGTGCTCGTTGAAGCTATGGGGGAACCCCGATAGCACCGTTTTCATACCAACGCCTTAAATCTTGGATCCTTTCTCTGAGTTTCTCGGTAATTGCATGCTGGGCTTCTTTTTTTTCTAAATGCGCGTAATCCTTCCACAGGATAGGCGTACCAAAAATACAGGCTGTTTTGCCCCACAGTTTTGGAAATCGTCTGTAACGGCTCCAAATGTCATAAGCGCCATGGATATAAGTCGGGATGATCGCGGAGTCGGTCCTGGATATTAAAAGAGCAATTCCAGGTTTAATTTGACCGAGCTCATTTTGTTCCGCCCTCATACCTTCGGGAAACAAAATGATTTTTTTCCCTTCGTTCAACAATTTTACAACCGTTCGGAATACAACTGCGTCTCCTGCATCTCCGCTGACGGGATGGGAATTCAATGCGCGAATGAATCTCCCAAATAAAGGGTTTTTGAATAAACCAGCACGCGCAAGAAAATGCACTTCCTCAGGCCAAGAGATGGAAACGATCGGAGGATCGAGATAAGAAGTATGGTTTCCAGCGATTATAGCTGCGCCAGGATAAAAATGTTCGTAACCATACACACGATGACGATAAAACACCTTGAAAATCAGCCATGCGAAAAACAGCACGCACCTATAAAGGAAGGAGATATTAGAAGAGCTTCGCCAAGCGGGTTTCATGTATTCTTTTTTTTATTCTTTATGTATTTTAGAATGGCATTGACTACCTGATCAATCGATAAATCGGAAGTGTCGATAATAAAGGCGTCATCTGCGCATTTTAAAGGAGCTAAGGTACGAGATGAATCGTACTCATCACGCCGAATGATCTCGGCGAGCATTTTATCATGGTCCATCTCATTGGCATCGGAAGATTTTTTTTCAATGATCTCATTCAATCTTCTTTGCGCTCGAATTTCAGGCCTTGCTGTTAAAAAAATCTTGACCTCGGCATCGGGGAAAACTACGGTCCCCATATCTCTGCCTTCGAAAACTGCATCTCCTTTCTTGCCGAATTCGTGCTGCATTTTCCATAATGCTAAACGGACAGATGGTAAAGCGGAGACTTGAGAAACAGCTGCTGTTACTTTTTGCGATCGGATTTGCTGGCTGACATCCTGACCATCTACGATGTACCGTTTGTCTTCGCCTTCTCCCTTAATAATAAATGTGAAATGGGACAATTCTTTTTCTATTCGCTCCACATCCGAAAACTCGATCTGCTTTTCTAAAAGCAGCCAGGTGACAGCACGGTACATGGCCCCGGTGTCAAAATAAGGGAAATGCAAGGCTTCTGCGACTTTTTTGGCCACCGTAGTTTTGCCCGTCCCTGCTGGTCCATCGATTGTGACGATCATTTCAATGCGCCCTTATGAAGAAATACACGACTGGCGATGTCAGTAATAAGGAATCGACTATATCTAACACTCCTCCCAGGCCGGGAAGATGATTGCTATCTTTGACAAGAGCATCCCGCTTCAATAAAGACTCGGCCAAATCTCCAACTTGTCCTAGAATCCCGATCAGCATTCCAAGCCAAATCGATTCAATGAGTGTCAGATCGAATGTGCCGTGCAAGAATTCATGGCCCATCATTTGCAGCCCTACGCTCATGAGCACTGCACAGCAGAAACCGGCCAATGCGCCTTCTACCGTTTTTTTTGGGCTTAAAATTGGCGCAAGTTTATGCCTTCCCCACAACCTGCCCACAAAATACGCCCCGATATCTGTAATTTTTGTCACAACGATCAAATAAAGAAGCCACCATCTCCCATCTTGAGCAACGAGATGCTGTGATGAGGGATAAAGAACTCCCAATAAAAAACTCAAAGGAACAGCGACATAACATAGACCGAAAAATTCCACTGAGACATTGGGGAGGGCTTTAGTGGAGTCTCTGAACCGTCTGATAAAAAAACAGACAGCGCTTGCCACCAAAAGGATCACCGGTAGAAAAGAATAGGTTGGAAATTTAAAAGAAATAAAAAAAGCCGAAACTTCTAGAACTGCTGCACCCATCATCATCGAGACAGCGGGATTTAGATCTTTAGCTTCAGCAAGTTTACCGTATTCCCATATGCCTATTGCGCTGATCGCAGCTATGGCCAATACCAGTAAAGCGCTGACAAATTTAATGGGAGAAAAAATGACTAACAATACGACAATGGCCAAAGCGATGAACGATATCGCAAACCTCTTGTTCAAATCTGCAAATTGCTTTAATTTCATCAGGACCCACCTAATCTTCGTTCGCGCTGTTGATATTCTAAAACTGCATCCAATAAATCTCTTTCATTAAAATCTGGCCATAGAACCGGCGTAATATACACTTCAGAGTATGAGATTTGCCAGAGTAAAAAGTTGCTTATCCGCTGTTCGCCGCTGGTTCTTATCAGAAGTTCAGGATCTCTCCACTTTGCTGTGTCCAGATATTTAGAAAACACCTGTTCTGAAAGATCATTCGGAGACAGCACTCCTTCAAAACAATCTTGAATAATCGCTAACGTCGCACGCCTGATATCATCCCTGCCCCCATAGTTCACGGCAATGATCAATTCGAGTTTATCACCTTTCGCAGTTGCGGACTTTGTCTCTTCTAAGGTGTCTCGCACATCTTGCGGAAAGCGGGACACATTCCCTATCGATTCTAATTTGACTCCGTTGCTGATCATTTTTTCCCGTTCCCGTAGAAGATATACTTTGAACAGGTGCATCAACTCTTCCACCTCTTCAGGAGAACGTTTCCAATTCTCAGTTGAAAAGGCGTAGACTGTTAAAACTTTAATTCCGATTTCTTGCGCCGCTTTCACGATCTTGGAAAGTGATTCTTCCCCTTTCCAGTGTCCAACCATATAAGGGACCCGGTGTTTTTTTGCCCATCTTCTATTGCCGTCCATGATAATTGCCACATGTTGAGGAATGCGGGAACGGTCAAGCGCTGCAAATTCCTCAGGAGTAAATGCCGAATGCGCCGTTTTACTCTTGGGATTTGAGTCGTTAAACAATGGCTCTTCAACGCAAACTGAATTCATAACAAGATTTTTAAAAGTATTTTTTTAAATAAATTGTTTTTTCCCGCTCAGGTCCAAATGACAACAAACTTACGGGGGCAAGACACAATTCTTGTATCCGATCAATATATTTTCTAGCGTTACGAGGCAGATCTTCCAGTTTCGCAATCTCCCTAGTGGAAACCTGCCAGCCAGGCATCGTTTCATAAATCGGCTCAATTTGATCGAAATCCTCGACAAGCGGAGGAGGGATCTCGATTTCCTTCTTTCCAAGTCGATAGCCTATGCATATTTTTAAACTTGGCAAAGAGTCCAAGACATCCAATTTGGTAATCGCCAGGGAATCAACGCCACTGAGAGAAACTCCATATCGAGCGATGACAGCGTCGAACCAGCCAATCCTTCTTTTACGTCCAGTAGTAGTCCCAATTTCACGCGCAGAAGCGTGGTCCATGAATACATCCTCTTCTTCTTTTGCAAGGGCTGATGGAAAGGGCCCATTTCCAACCCTTGTCGTATACGCTTTCAAAATGCCTAGAACATGATCGACCTTCCCTGGGCCAATCCCTCCACCGGCAGCGACGCCTGCAGCGATCGTATTGGATGATGTCACATAAGGGTAGGTGCCAAATACTGCATCCAGGAAGGTACCATGAGCTCCTTCAAACAAGACTTTCTCTCGATCTTTCAACACAGCCCCGATGTGCGATTCAACATTGAAAACAAATTTCAATAGTTTTGCGCCGTGTTTTTTATACTCAGAAAAAATGGCATCAAAACTGATGGAGGGCTTATTAAAAATCCTTTGAAGTTCCTGGTTCTTTAAATCCACTGCAAACTGCAATTTTTTCTCCAGCACATCGTCTCGGACCAATTCGCATATCCTAATGCCTATTCTATTTGCACGGTCAGCATAGCATGGGCCTATTCCTCTTCCGGTTGTTCCCACAGCCTTCTTTCCTTTAGACTCCTCGTACGATTTGTCCAATTCTTTGTGATAGGGAAAAATGACATGGGCATATGGAGAAAGGAACAAGCGTCCGTCTACCTGCACCCCTTCAGCCTCGAGAGACTCGATTTCCTGCAACAGTACTAAAGGGTCGATGACAGTTCCTCCGGCTATGTAACATCTCGTATGCGGATACAGAATTCCTGAAGGCACAAGATGGAATCGATGCTCCTTGCCCCCAAACACGATCGTATGGCCTGCATTATTGCCTCCCTGTGAACGAACAATGTGTTCGGCGTTCATAGACAACAAATCGACTATTTTACCTTTCCCTTCATCTCCCCATTGCAACCCAACGACTGCTACACTAGGCATACTTCTCTATATTTTTAGACCAATCAATGGTGTAGCATACAGCAAGCTATGATTTGATGGGTATTTTTTTTTGAAAGGAAGCATACCGAATGTGACTCAAGATTAAAAATATTTTTTACAGATGGATCATGGGGTTTTTTAAACTAGACATAATCGTAATAGATAAGTATTCTTTTGTTCTTGAGTTTCAGAAAGCAAGGACTAATTAAATCATGGAAAAGCAAAAACGTTGGCAGCTATTTCTCATTATCACCGTTATTATTCTTACTATCTACAATATTTTGCCCACCGTCTTCTACTACGCTAAACCATTAAAACAGACGATCCATGCGACCAGGGCGAACGCTGTTGCTGAAGAGATCGTCCAGAGAACCAATCATTTGGAACAAGATTCCATCGAATGGCTGAAGTCGTTTTGCAAACAATTGAATTTAAAGCCTCTGTCCATGGCGCTTGATGTGCAAAATCCACAATTCATCAATGTGGCTTTTAAAAACTCAGACGATGCTGCAAAATTCAAACGTTATCTTCCAAGAGCAGGCGCCTTGATCGTTTTTGCCCCTTCCCAACTTTCTCTCTACGATCCTTCCAATGACACCCCTGTCAAAACAGTGACTGTTCAAAGGCGCATTCCTGTGCACTTCGATCCAAGCAAAATCTCATCTTATTTTCAATTTTCACCTAAAACCGACTCCAATGGAGAAATTTCGGATCTTTATCGCGCATTGATCAACGACCGGGCCTTGCAAATCGGAAACTCGCTTGGCGGCATGAGCGAAAATGCGCAATATGTGAAGGCTGCTATTGCTCCTTCCAATGTTCAACAAACGCAAGATATAGCCCTGCTTCTATCTCAAAATATTCTTTCATTTACCAAAGCTTTTGGAGAAGATTCAACGATTGCTCAGCGTTACTTTGCAAGCTTTTCCCAAACAAATGATGGAGAAGATCGTCGTCAATTGATCCAAAACTTTTTGGGCTTGGTCGATGGAACCAAAGACAAAGTCAAGCTTGAAAGAATCGCTTTGGAACAGGAGAGTGAAAATCTGCAATCCCAGGGATCATTCCTAGACACGGTTAAACAGCAAAGATTAGAGCTCCTTTTAAACAATGAGACCGTTCTTTCTTCAGCAGAAGAGATCATCAAAAAGAACATCCATGCCTTTGCGTCTGCAAGCGCGCCTTTTACTTATGCTAGTCTTGGAGGCCTCTTGCAGGAAACAACCCTCAAAATCAACCCCGAAGAAAAATTGCAAAACATTCCCATCGGAAACCGCAATCCATTCATCAATAACATGGTCATCGATTGGGGGAATGATAAAATTTACTTAGAGCTTCATCCAGATTTTGCTTCTTTAAGACAGAGGCTCGAAGAGGATAAAAGACTCTCCCGTCAAAAAGATCAGATAGACCAATTTCTTTATAACGAGATCGCTTACATTGCACGTCAATCAGGAGAAACGATTACTCCTTTCCAAAATGCGTTTTCCATTTCTCTTAGCCAATTGCCAAATAGCAAGAGCTTTTTGACTATGAAGTTAAGCAGTATCGCGAAAGCAGAAATGGACCAACTCAAGCAGTCGATATTGAAACATTGGACTCCGACACATCCCGATCTTGCCAGAGACGCTTTCCCGATTTGGGACTACGAAACTTATCAATCCCTTCCTTTGGAACAACAAAAACTTGGACTGATCCTGTATGCTCCTTCAGTGTACAACAAAATGCCTCAAAGCGGCTTCCGAATGAATTCGATCTATGTAATCGCAAAAGGGTTGGACAAAATCCTATTGAAATACAAAGATTCTGCCCGCTCTGAACAAGCAGAACAATTCATGCAGGATTTCAATAGCCTGCGTGAAATGTTGCAGCGCAATGGACTCTTCGGCTATCCGGGCACCAGCTATCAGTTGGGCGCTGATTATGCGAATGATTATATTTTCGAGGGAGAAGATTATTTCAACGCTGTTCTGAAGGCGACTCGCGAGGACTTCACAGTCCATGGCACAAAACGATATGCGGTATTGGAATTCAGCGATGTCGAGCAAAGAATATTAACCGAGAACAAGATCGAAACGCGCATGCACGAGGACCTTTTGAAATGGAGGGATGATTATAAAGCTGCGCAGCTGAATATTCGTGGAGTTTCACCTTATGATGTACCGCCTCCCACTAAAAATTTATTATTGGACAACTTCAAGTTGAGCTTCGTCAAATACTTCCGAGGAGATGATCGTAAGATCCTTCATTGGGGGCTTGATCTCTCTGGAGGCAAAACGGTACAGATCGAACTCCGAGACCACAATAATCGACCCGTTACTGATCAAGCGGACATCAAGCAAGGTATCAATGAGCTCTATAACCGCGTCAATAAAATGGGAGTATCGGAAGTCAGCATTCGCCAAGAAGGAGATTACATCACTCTCGACTTCCCTGGTTCGCAAGGTTTGTCCGCAGCAGAACTAGTCAAGGCTTCCTCGATGTATTTCCATGTTGTGAATGAAAAATTCACTTCCAATAATCCTAATTTGGCAGATGCCGTGAATCGGTTTTTACAGGAAGTCTGGAATGAGGCAGCCGTGACAAACCGAAAAGATCCTGAAAGCGTCAACCTGATTGCTTTTAAACATCTTTACGGAGAATCGCTGGAAATGAACGCGGCTCAGCCTCGCAGCGAAGCTGCAAAAATGCTTTACGATCATGGCCTAAAGCTTGCTAACCCAGCAGATACATCCGCAACAAATGTATTTAATGACTCCATTTCCAAGATTTCCATTTTCAGAGGAGAAGATTTCACTGACTGGCAAGGCCAGACGCATCCTCTGCTTATCGTGTTCCGCAATTATGCGCTTGAGGGAGCGAATCTGGAACAAATACACGCTTCATACGATCCTTCAAAAGGCAATTACTTAGCTTTTGGAATCACCGGTTCGCAAACCTCAAAAGAGGGCGTTAAGTTTAATGCTCGCGATGATCTGTATGCGTGGACGTCTCAATTTTCAAAGGAAAAAATTCTAGGGACTCCTTTGGAAGCTTTTTCTAAAGGAAAAGGCTGGCGCATGGCCGTTATTTTGAATGGAACGATCATCAGCTCCCCGACCTTGGACTCTCCTCTCAGGGACAGCGCCATGATCACGGGAAGCTTTACACAACGTGAAGTAAACCAGTTGGAGTCAGACCTGAAAGCCGGTTCTTTAAGCTTTACTCCTCGCATCCTCTCCGAGAAAAATGTGAGCCCAGAACTCGGTTCTCATGAAAAATCATTGGGGATCGTGGCTACGATCGTCGCTTTGCTATTAGTCGTCTCTGTGATGATAGCCTATTATCGCTTCGGAGGATTGATCGCATCCATTGCCGTGATCTTTAATATCTTGATCATGTGGGCGACGCTGCAAAACCTTCATGCCACGTTGACGCTTGCAAGCATCGCCGGCCTGATCCTGACAGTTGGGACAGCTGTGGATGCCAATGTTCTTGTCTTTGAAAGGATTAGAGAAGAATTCGCAGCAACCGGAAGAATCGCTTCAGCTGTCCACGCGGGTTACCGAAAAGCGTTTTCAGCTATTATAGATTCCAATCTGACTACAATCATCGCCGCCATGATCTTGCTGCATTTCGATTCGGGTCCCATCAAAGCCTTTGCCGTTACTCTGATCATCGGGATCATTTCCTCGATGTTCACAGCCTTGTTTATGACAAGATATTTCTTTTCAGGATGGGTTCAAAATCCTAAGAATAAAATTCTCAAAATGGCGAACCTCATCAAGACCACTCATTTTGACTTCTTGAAATACACGAAAGCGACGATTCTATTTTCAACTGTGATTATTTTATTGGGTGGATACCTGCTCATATCTCAGCGCCACACCATGTTAGGAATGGACTTTACTGGTGGATACGCTGTCAATATCGAACTTCAGGCTCACCAAGGAACGAACTATCGCCAGGAATTGGAAAAAGCATTGATCAAAGCAGGAGCCGTAAATCAGGATTTCCAAATTAGAGAACTGACTCCTTCCAATAACATCAGATTATTTTTGAGCAGAAGCATGGAACAGCCAGGTCATCCATTTTATGGAATGCCAGCTCAGATTGATACTAAAGATGTCGGATATGCTTACGAGAACAATCCTAAACTCGTCTGGATCGTACAGGCAATAGAACAATCAGGCCTTGCGATTTCTCCTCAATCTCTGCAACATCTAGATGCAAACTGGACTGAAATTAGCGGACAAATGTCGGATACAATGCGAAATAACGCGATCATCGGTCTCTGTGTGGCCCTTCTCTGTATTTTGATCTACATCACAGCCCGTTTTGAGTTCAAATATGCGATCAGCGCTACGATTTGCCTTGCTCACGACATTTTGTTTACAGTAGCTGCCATGGCAATGCTCTATTACTTAAGAGTGCCGATCCAGATCGATCTCAACACAGTGGCAGCATTGATGACGATTGTAGGATATTCTTTAAACGACACCATTATCGTCTTTGACAGGATCAGGGAAGACATCCGTGTGATGAGAAAATCCCCCTTCCATGAAATTATCAATCACGCACTCAATGTCACTCTAAGTCGTACAACGATGACTTCCGGAACCACCTTATTAGTATTAGTCCCGCTCATTGCGCTTGGAGGAAGCACCATATTTGGGTTCGCCCTGGTCATGGCAATCGGCGTGATTTTTGGCACACTCTCTTCGCTATTCATCGCTGCGCCGCTAATGCAATATTTTCATAATAAAGAATTACAAAGAGAACAAAAAACAATACAATCGAAAACTAAAGAGTTTATTTTATAAGCTATTCCTTTCGATTCTATATGCATTTTACCTTGCCTATACCGAATGTGATTTCTAAAATCGGTTTTAGGCAAGGCCCGCGTTGCAGATTTACAGCAGGCGATGAAAGAATCACTCTTAATCATTAGCTACTAATGATAATATGGTGTTGTAGCCTTGAAAAATATATTTAAACATTCTTATGGTAAGGTTATAAAACCCGTAAAAAAGTGATAAGATACACTGCCAATCGACAGCCATATCAAGCAGACCATCATCTTTTTTAC
Organism: Rhabdochlamydiaceae bacterium; assembly: GCA_035478995.1. Taxonomy (GTDB): domain Bacteria; phylum Chlamydiota; class Chlamydiia; order Chlamydiales; family Rhabdochlamydiaceae; genus DATIJE01. The sequence goes on from DATIJE010000109.1 coordinate 12,603, forward strand.
CGCTCCTCATATAAAAAAAAGGAAGCTTCTGATGCACCCACAGAGTAACAGAGACCCTATATGGGTGTACTCCGAAGCAGACCCTGAATGGATTAAGACAATCATCCAAGAATTTAATATTCATTCTGTCACAGCGCATGTTCTTGCAGCACGCGGATTCAAAAAATTAGAGCAAATCCATGATTACCTCTATGCAAAACTTCCCAATTTACTCGATCCGCATCTGTTTCCAGATATGGACAAGGCTGTTGAGAGAGTATTGCATGCATTAAAGCATAAGGAAAACATTTTAGTTTACGGGGATAACGATGTAGATGGGATTACTGCCGCATCGCTCCTTACAGAATTCTTGCAGTACATCGGAGCAAATGTATTTTATTACGTTCCGAACCGTACGTCTTTAAATCAAAGTCTCATTTTAAATGCATTGGAATATGCAGTAAAAAATGAATGCAAACTCCTCATTACAGTCGACTGCGGAATCACTGCTGCCGCGGAAATTCAGCAAGCAGTTAAGATGAATGTCGATGTCATTGTGACCGACCATCATGAGCCAACGGCAAAACTCCCTCATTGCATTGCTACTCTGAATCCCAAGTTGCAAGGCAGCACCTATCCAAATCGCGACCTGTGCGGGGTCGGGGTGGCATTTAAGCTTGCCCATGCGATTACAAATTCCCTGATTGCAAATGGAGAGATCAGTCCCAGCAAGATAGATTTAAAACGTTACCTGGATCTGGTTGCTTTGGGAACCATTGCGGACATGGGATCTCTTCTAGGAGAAAATCGGATCCTCGTCCGTTATGGATTGAAACAACTTCGGAAGACAAAGCGGATCGGATTGGCCAAACTATTTTCAGTCTGTGAATTGAAACTCGGAGAAATCACTCCTATCGATATCGCTTCAAAGGTAGCTCCGAGGCTCAATAGCCTTGGAAGGATTGCCGATCCAAGGAAAGGAGTAGAACTATTGCTCATCAGAGATCCTGTTGCAGCTGAAGCTTTAGCAAAGGAACTGGATCTGAATAATATCGAGCGTCAGAAAATCGAACGGAAAGACTCTGAAGATGTGGAACAATTTATTTTCAAACATCCTCAAATGCTGCACGAGAAAGCGATCGTTTTGAATTCAGATAAATGGCACCCCGGTATCATTCCAATTATCACTGCACGTATAGCAAAACAATACAATCGACCAACCCTTGTGATCGCGGTGGATCAAGGCCTTGGGAAAGGCTCGATTAGAACCATTCCAGAATTTCCCCTTTTACCGGTTTTAAGAGAAAATGCCGATCTTCTCGTTAATTTTGGAGGCCATGATTTTGCAGCTGGCTTGACGATCAAAGAAGAAAACATCGAAGCCTTCAAACACAAATTCATTGAGGCTGCAAATAAAAGTCTTAAAGAACAGGATATTGTTTCAAAATTGCATTTAGATGCTAAAATCAATTTTGGCGAGCTGACTTTCGACTTCATGGAATCTCTCAATTTGCTTGAACCGTTCGGCAATGAGAATCCTGCCCCGATTTTATTTTGCAATGTAAAACAAACCTGGCCTCCAAAAGTAGTTGGCAAAACCCATCTTAAACTTTATTTAGAACAGAACGACCGTCTTCTTGAAGGGATTGGTTTTGGCATGGCAGAAAAAAGAAGCAAACTATGCAAAAAAAACCTAACTTTGAATATTGCTTTCACACCTCATATTAATAACTTTCTCAATAAATCAAGTATTCAGCTTCAAATACGCGATTTTAAAATCATAGAAGAACCTGCCTCTGAAACGATCCCAAAAATCGGTTCTGAATCACATTCATAATATAAAAAAAAACCATCCGGTATCCCAGATGGTTCGATCTCCTTTTCTTCAAGAAGGTTAAAAACTTGAAGAAGGATGTATATACTTTGCGTTATGCTTAAATAACCTGTCCGTCGGTTGATTTCTTGTTAAGGTAATTCTCCTGATAATGTTTGATTTCATTAACATGAATTACCCAAGCAGCTCCTTTTCGAGATGCTTTCATCAGTCCGACACGAGTTGCGTAATAAATTTTCTGAGCAGGTACGTTTAACATTTTCGCAACTTGATTTATTGAGAAAAACCCTTTTTGATTATCAAAAAGCAGTTCACCGTCAAACATAGACTTTGATCTGGAATATTTTTGCTTGCGATAAGCTTCCAGGTCATCCAAATCAATTGTCCATCTTGTTGTATCTTTCGACGCCTTTAATTTTTTCTGTTTTATGGCAACATAAATAGCTTGCCTTGTAACATTATTAATTTTAGCTGCTTCTGTAATAGAAACAACTTTCTTGTTAGGCGCCCCTCCCTCACCAGCCATATGCTGACCTGGTTGATTGGTTTCCATATTCATGATTATAATCCTCCTAAAAAATCACAAAAACCTTTACAAATGAACTTAATAAGTCCTTGGTTAAAAATTTTTACTGTATTTAAAATATTTAGATTAAATACTTAAGTAATCTTCTGTTTTTACGTTTTTAATAATACATCTATCTACTATGAGTATTAATTGTTGCATAAAAATGAATTGAAATCAAGTGCGGAGTTTATTTTTTTCTTATTTTCTCATTTCTGAGCCCATTTTCTTTGACTATTCAATCATTGTTAAAAAGTTTTTTAATAGCTATAAACGACTGGCCTACCGTATGCTAAGGATGAAAAGCCTTATATGAGTAAAATAGGATTTTTGCGCTTCCTATGGCTGAAAAAATCCTTTTTAACACCCGCAAACTGCTCGATATCAAGAGGTTATGGATGAATTTGCGATCTTTGAGGGACCTATGGCAATGGAATCTTTGGAATAAGGGCGTATATAGCCTATTCAAGTATAGAGTCCTTTGGGTCATTTTAGCGTTATTTTGCGCCTATTGCGAAGCCAAGCCCCCCTCTCTGAATCCTCATGACACTCATGTCAAAATAGAAGAAATATTGAAAGCCCATGTATCTCATCAAAAAATGACACCGGAGCTCGTTAAAAGATCTCTGCTGAATTATTTAGATGAAGTGGACCCTGCTAAGATTTATTTTATTGAGCCTGAGATAGTTAAGTGGACAAATCCCTCAGATGAGCTCATTCGCAAGACTTTAGAAGGATATAAAAAAACAGATTATAGCGCTTTTGAAGACATTCATGAAGTATTGATAGCCGCTATTCATAGAAGGAACAATCTAGAGGAAAAAGTTCTTGCTTCTCCACTACCGGCAAATGTCCAACCCTCTGAGTTTAAAGATGTTAGCTGGTGTTCTTCGGAAGAAGAATTGTTAGAGAGGTTAGTTCGGATCAAAGGCCTGCAGATAGAGACGGCGGAAAAACTGAATCAGGAAACACGCGATCAATTTCTCCAGAGGCTGAACAAAAGAAGGACTCATCGAGAAGAAGAACTCATCGCTCATTCTACAACAGAAAAAAGGCAAATCATTCTCTCCTATGTTCTCAAGGCTACAAGTTCCGCTTTGGATTCGCAAACGATGTATTTCACACCTTCCGAGGCGAATCAATTTATGATTCAAGTCCAACAACGGCTCTTCGGAATCGGAGCTCAACTACGAGATGATCTCAGTGGATTTACAATCATCAGACTCCTTGAAGGGGGGCCAGCCAGCCAAGATAATAAGCTCAAAGTGGGCGATCGGATCATTGCTGTCGATAACGAGCCGGTTGTAGGCATGGAAATTACTGAGGCTGTGGAACTTATACGAGGGCAAGAAGGCACTCGTGTATTCTTGACCATTTTAAGAGAAAGCGGAGATGAACAGAATAGAAAAGAGGAGAAGCTAAATGTCGAGATTATCAGAGGAGAGGTAGTGTTAAAAGAATCTCGCTTAGAAACAAGCCATGAACCTTATGGTGATGGAATCATCGCCATTTTACACCTTTATTCTTTTTATCAAGATTCTAAGAGCTCTTCAACAACAGACCTGGCGCAGGCCATCGAAAATTTCAAAAGAGACCATAAGGTCAAAGCGGTCATCCTCGATCTTCGCAATAATGCCGGAGGCCTGCTGCCTCAAGCCGTTTCAGTCACCGGATTATTTATTAAAAAGGGAATTGTCGTTTCAGTTAAAGACAATACGCATGAAATACAGCATTTGAGAAATATAGATAATAAAATTGCTTGGGATGGACCTCTTGTGGTTTTAACCAACCGCACAAGTGCATCCGCTTCGGAAATCGTCGCACAGACTCTCCAGGATTACGGCAGAGCGATTATCGTTGGAGATGCACAAACGTATGGAAAAGGGACCTTTCAAACATTTACCCTGGAAGCATCCAATTATGGCAAAGTCAATCCGAAAGGGGAATTTAAAGTCACACGAGGAAGGTATTACACGGTCTCAGGTAAAAGCCCGCAACTGACCGGCGTACACACAGATATCGTCGTGCCAGGGATGTTTTCAGAAATGGACATCGGTGAGAAATTCGCAAAGTTTCCTTTAGAAAACGACAAAATCCCTTCGAACTTTGAAGATGATCTTTCCGATATTCCGATTATCCATCGAGCACAAATCGCCCGTCTTTACAAATTTAATCTTCAAACAATTGTGAATACATACACCCCTTTCCTTGAAACCTTGATTCAAAACTCAAAAGAGCGGATCAACCAGAATCAAAATTATCAAAATTTTTTAAAACAAGTTTCCAAAAAAGATTATTCATTTGATCCTTCTGAAATGTGCGGCCAATCCGATTTGCAGCAAGAAGAAGCCATAAACATTACAAAAGATCTCATTCAGCTATTGGATCAAAAAACTTCTATAAGTTCAAAAAATGCCCTCCCATCCGAGAGCCAAAAGGCTGCATAAGCTTCTTGAATTCTATCTCGAGAAAAATGAAAATATACTCAAGAAATCCCAAAAAGGAATTTTAAAATGAAAGTACGTGTAAGGATTGCGCCCTCTCCTACCGGGGATCCGCATGTTGGAACTGCTTATATGGCCCTTTTCAATCTCATTTTTGCGCGGCACTATGAGGGACAGTTCATTCTAAGAATCGAAGATACAGATAGAACCCGGTCCCGCCCTGAATACGAGGATAATATTTACAAAGCTCTAAAATGGTCTGGAATACAATGGGACGAGGGGCCGGACGTAGGCGGACCATTCGCTCCTTACCGTCAATCTGAACGCACTGAAATTTATCGGGAATATTGCCAGAAACTATTGGATGCCGACAAAGCGTATAAATGTTTTGCGACTCCGGAAGAATTAGCGGAAATGCGCGAAATGGCAGCCAAATTGGGACAGAGGACCGGATACGACCGGCGTTATAGAAACTTAAGTCCTGAAGAAGTCGCTGAAAGAGAAAAAGCCGGCCAGCCTTTTACCATCCGGATGAAAGCTCCCTTAACCGGAGAGTGCGTCTATGAAGATGGGATCAAAGGAAGAATTACCTGTCCATGGGCCGACATCGATGATCAAATTCTCATGAAATCAGATGGCTTTCCCACGTATCACCTGGCCAATGTGGTCGATGACCATCTCATGCAAATTACCCATGTAATCCGCGGCGATGAATGGATGAGCTCTACACCTAAACACATTCTATTGTACGAAAGCTTTGGATGGAACCCTCCTGTATTTATGCACATGCCCCTTCTCCTCGGCAAAGACGGCAAAAAGCTGTCCAAAAGAAAAAATCCCACATCCATTTTTTATTACAGAGATAGCGGTTATCTGCCTGAGGCCTTTGTCAACTTTCTGACTTTGATGGGCTATAGCATGCCGGAAGATCGGGAAATTTATTCACTCAATGAGATCATCCGCGATTTCGATCCAAAGAGAATTGGTGTGTCCGGCGCTTTTTTTGATATCCAAAAGCTCGATTGGATCAACCAGCAATATCTGATCAACATGATTCCGGAAGATCAGCTGTGGTCTAGAATAAAACAATGGGCTTTCAATGATGCTTTTATGGAAAAATTGATGCCTTTGTGCCACACCCGGATCAAGACGTTTGGCGATTTTATGGATCTCTGTCAGTTTTTTTTCATCAACCATCTCATCTATACAGATGAACTATTATGCCCAACCGGCGTTTCCAAAGAAAGAGTCAGCTTTCTATTACAGGCAGTCATTTGGCATTTGGACGAACTTGAGAATTGGGGAAAAGAGGGGATTGAAAAGGCCTCCCACGAAGTCGCAAGCGTATTTAATGTAAATCACAAGAAAGTCATCATGCCTATTTTGTATGCTTCGATCACAGGAAAGCGGCAAGGCCCCCCTCTTTATGATTCTGTTGAGATTTTAGGCAAGGAAAGGGCCAGGGCGCGCTTTTTGCGCTCGATTGAATTTTTAGGAGGAATCTCCAATAAAAAAATGGATTCGCTGATGAAGTGCTGGACGAAAAAAGATTGCCGCGATCTCATGCAAGCGGATGCACCAGCAGGAACAGCCGCAAAGCCATAACAATATGGTTAACGAGTTTCTTCTTGTTCAATGACCTTTTGTTCTTCTACTTCTTCCTCCGAAGTATGAGAAATGATATATGGAGGAACATAGCCGCTGTCCGCGCAACCGCTTACAATGACTACTCCAATTAGAAAAAGCGAAGGCTTCCAGTTCACAGCGGCCTAAACGTTGAATTTTTAAGAGATTAAAGTTATTTTTACAATTTTTTGATAGCTGTTGTCTATGGATATTTCAGAAATAACGATTGAAGAAAAGAGCGCTTCGATCATTTCCCGGTCCAACCCTTTCGGTTCGACCGTAAAGGAGCGCTTTGCTTTGACGAAGCCGGGATCGTCCAAGACTACCTATCACATTTCACTAGACTTAAGGAATTCCGGCTTGCAGTTTCAAGCAGGCGATTCCATCGGCGTGCTTGCGCAAAACGATCCTATCCTCGTTCAGCATTTGATCGATGCGATGAAAGCTGAAGGAGACCAACAAATCGTCGATCCGAAATCAAAAGAGAACATATCTTTAAGAGATTTTTTAACTTTTAGAGCTAATCTCTCCCGTCTGACTTCTTCATTTTTAAAACTCTTGAATTCTTATAATCTTGGAAAAAAAGCCCGGTTGAACGAATTGCTTCTTCAAGAAAACAAAGCGAAGTTGTCCGCTTTCCTGTCAGCACATGATCCTTTGGACTTATTGAAAGAATACCACGAAGTCCAAGCTCCCCTTCAAGAACTCTGTTCTCAATTCGGCCCGCTTCTGCCCCGTTTTTATTCCGCTGCATCCTCACCTAAATCCTTGCCCGATGAAGTCCATTTAACTGTCGCCCTCTTTAGTTATACTCATTCAGGAGAAAAGCGGTACGGTGTTGCAAGCCACTTTTTGTGCCATCTGTGCGAACAACAAAAGACCCAAGTTCCGATCTATGTACAACCTGCCCATTGCTTCTCTCTTCCATCAGACCTGAATGTTCCTATCATCATGATCGGCCCCGGCACAGGTATTGCTCCTTTTCGAGCCTTTCTTCAGGAAAGAGTGCATTTGGAAGCAAAAGGTAAAAACTGGCTATTTTTTGGAGAGCGCAATCGCGCTTATGATTTTTTCTATGAAGATTTTTTCACCGAACTGGCCAACAAAGGAACATTGCGGTTCGATGTCGCTTTTTCCAGAGATCAAGCCGAAAAACTTTATGTCCAGCATAAGCTATATGAAAATGCGTCTGAATTGTGGGCCTTGATCCAGGAAGGGGCCTATTTATACGTATGCGGAGATGCTCAAGAAATGGCAAAAGATGTCGAATCGATCCTCCGAAGAATCGCCATCGAGCAAGGAAACCTGAGCGAAGACGATGCTAAAGCCTATCTCAAGAAATTACGCACTGAAAAACGCTATCAGTTAGACGTATACTAAAATTCAATCGTCGTGAGCATGCAAAAACATTGCAGGCCGTCGCCGCAGCCAAAGTCTGTCAGACCATCTCCTGAAGTTACCGTGATACCTACCTGGCTAATGTCCAGGCCCATTACAGAAGCGATCTTCTCCCGCATTTCTAAATTTCTGGCCTGAAACCGCGGCCTTTTTCCTTCTATCGTCAAGGCAACATGTTCTACTTTTTGATTGCCTAAAGTCTCGATTGCTTTTTCCAGATAGACCTGGCTATCGGTAATTCCATCTTTATGGCATAGATCGATTGCCACATCTCCTAGAATCGATACACCCGTCACTGAACTGATCGCATTGCAAATGGCGTGGAAAATCACATCCCCGTCAGAATCTGCGGAAAGACCTGGTACATCTTCAAAAATCAGCCCGCCGATGACGCATGGCTTGGAAGAATCCGGTGGAAGAAACCTGTGGCTATCCTGGCCGATCCCCGTCCTTATCCGTGGATGTTTCCGTAAGCTTGCCACGTCGGTTTGTACATTACTGCTCATGTTCCTACCTGTCCAAAGTTTTAAAAATGAAAATTTTACCATATTTGCAGATTAAAAAATCAAGAGGAGAAAAAGAGTAAAAAATTAAGTATCGATGGCCTAAACTTTCACAGGGAGAGCCACCGCTGCACCGAGAGGGCAGAAAACGAGGTATGAGGGTTTTATTAATAGGCCGGCGGCGTCGCCGAGCCCACAAACTGCATAACAATTAATCCTGTCCAAATCATGAAAGAGGGTTGAAGTGCGTGCATAAGTCCACGGATCCCGCCTATCCGGATAGGTTCCAGAATCCATTTGTTTCAAAAAATTAAATAGAATCCTGTGTAGTAATGGAGGAATGACGACTCCTGCATTTTTTGCAGCCTTTTTCTGCGCAGCATAAGATAGATCTCTTCTTATCACTTCTTCTTTCATGCATACCCATCCTAATGGAGATCTCTTATCACCATGCTGACTAACATATGCATCCCAAATACTTTCATCATAATTATAAGCCGAGGCATTTCCATTTTTTGGATGCTTAAATATCTCTCCGATATTGTTGATCGTATTGGGTACTGTTAGTAGTCTCTTTTCCTCGGATTTTCCAGCTTCTTTTGGGATGAGCCCCGGAGCTTCTTCATCAATTGGATCATCTGCTTTATCTAAATCAAAAGGAGGATCTTCGAATGTAAACCCTTCGGGACAATAGAACCAAGTATAATTCCGGCCTATTGTATTTGTTGAATCGCAGGGATCCGGCTCGTCTCCCCTTTCAAGGGATATTTCCTCGGGAATTGGAGGCACCGGTCCAACGTCTGCTCCTAAATAGTACTGGTACATTCTTCCATCAAAGACTTTGGTGGAAGCTAATAGAGCACCTTTTTTATAATTCCACCCTGCTGGCAAAAAGCAACTTGGATCGATATTAGAAGGGATGTTCAATCGATATTGGCATTGCTTTTTCCATTGACCATCGATGAATGTCTTCCAGGATTTGCATACCTTTTCTAGAAGTACCAATTCTTTAGGTCTCAAAATATTCAAAAGATATCCGAATGCATCGTTAGTCAGTCTTACATTTTGACTTGCAAAAGCTTCGGATGAACCGGAAACAACGGGGTTTGACATCATTTTTCTCTATTCTAAGGATCTATGGTCTGCGTTTTCACAGGAAGGACTACCGCCGCACCAACGTTGGGACCAGTGCCGCTGAAGAAAAAACCGCTTCCGACGCGCAGGCCGGAAGGGCCGCCATCCCCACAACCCGACAACCAAAGAATCCCGTACAAATCACGATAGAGATATGAAGTGCGTGTATAAGTACTTTTTCCATCTGGCCAGGTATTTGCCATTCTAGAACTGGTTTGTATTAAAAAATTAAAAATAACTCTGTGTAGTAATGGAGAAATAATAACTCCTGCTTTTTTTGCAATCTTTTGCTGATTATTAAAAGATCGGTTTTCTCCAATCGTATCTTCTCTCATGCATATCCATCCTGAGCGAATCCTTTTATTGCCATGCTGCTCAGCAATTCCAACCCAAATATGATCATAAGCCGAGGGATTTCCATTTGTTGGATGCTTAAATATCTCTCCGATATTGTTGATCGTATTGGGTACTGTTAGTACTCTCTTTTCCTCGGATTTTCCAACTTCTTTTGGGATGAGCCCCGGAGCTTCTTCATCAATTGGATCATCTGCTTTATCTAAATCAAAAGGAGGATCTTCGAATGTAAATCCTTCGGGACAATAGATCCACGTATAATTCCGGCCTATCGTTTCAGTTGGATCGCAAGGATCCGGCTCGTCTCTCCTTTCAAGTGATATTTCCTCAGGAATCGGGGGCACCGGCCCAATGTCTGCTTCCAAAAAGTACTCATACATTCTTCCATCAAAAACTTTGGGAGAAGCGAACAAGGCTCCTTTTTTATAATTCCACCCTTCTCGCAAAAAGCTCTTTGGATCGAGATGCGCAGGAATGTTCAATCGATGTTGGCAATGTTTTTTCCATTGATCTGTTGCACCGATGAATGTCTTCCAGGATGTGCATACCTTTTCTAAAAGTGCCAATTCTTTCGGGCCAAAAAAACTCAAAACATTGCTGAATGCATCGTTACACAAGCGTGCTACAGGACTTGCAAAAAACTCACAATTATTTGAGATTGTTGACATAATCGATTCTTTTGTTTTTTTGGAAAGAGTTTATATCGGATAAAAGAATTTGATTCAATAAACAAACTACAAGAGAAAAACTTATTAAAAAGTATTTTTGAGGTTTTTTTCTTTTTGGAATCTTTCGATTCCTAGCTGGATTAAACAGTTGATGAGTTCGGAATAGGGAAGGCCGCTTGCTTCCCATAGTTTCGGATACATGCTGATTTTAGTGAAACCTGGAATGGTGTTGATCTCGTTTACGATAACTTCGGTTTGATTTCTCAGAAAGAAATCGACTCGGCACATCCCTTCGCAGCATAAAACCTGAAATGCTTTGATCGCCAACGCCTGAATCTGGGCAACGATTTCTTCGCTAAGATCTGCAGGAACTTTTAACAGGGCTCCATTTTCATCGATGTATTTGGCTTCGTATGAATAAAATTCATGTTGAGGAATGATCTCTCCTGGCAAAGAGGCGCTAGGATGTTCATTTCCTAACACCGCACATTCGATCTCTCTGCCTGAAATGTATTCTTCGATGAGTATTTTATGGTCGTATTGAAACGCATCTTCGATGGCCTTAGAAAAATCAGCTTCATTTTTGACTTTTGAAATGCCGACAGAGGAACCGGTATTTGCGGGCTTGACGAAGAAAGGGAGGCCGATTTGTTGTTTTATAGACTCGAAATCGAAATGCTTGATCGTCGCTCTGTTCAAGCACAAAAATTTCGCTGTTGGAATCTGAGCATCTCGAAGCAGCCGCTTCATGACATCTTTGTCCATTCCAATTGCAGATCCTAATACGCTTGCACCGACAAAAGGGATTCCTGCCAATTTGAGAAGGCCCTGTACGGTTCCATCTTCTCCAAAAGCGCCATGCAGAACAGGAAAGATGATATCGAGAGGTTGATCGATTCCCTTTTCAGATAGGCTGACCAATTGGTTCCCTTGTTCTTTAGGAACGAGAGCAACACTCTGTTTTTCTCCATTTAGATGAATCCGTTTGGCATCGTCTGCATGCATCAAGTAGTTATAGGCGTCCCGCACATGCCATTCTCCGGTCTTATCGATTCCGATCAATACGATGTCGTATTTGTCCTTGTCCATCGCATCTACGACATTTTTTGCGGATGTAAGAGAGACCTCGTGTTCTGGAGATTGACCCCCGAAAAGCACCCCTACTCTAATTTTTTTATCCATTTTTTATTGCCTCGAAATGCACAATGCCTTTCATTTAATATAGAAGTTGCCCCTCGATTTGTCCATGTCTAAACTGCATATCGCTAATACGAACTTTGAATGGGAGCTGGTACAGGACAAATCTGTTCCTTTGGAATCTGCTTTTGCACAGCATCCTATCTTTCTTCAACTTCAATTCCTTCCCTTTCTTTATGCCGGTCCAGAAGATGGAGTCGTCGTTACCGGTATACCAAATGAAGAATTTTGGGAAGTGTTGAATCAGTTTGGTGTCACTGCACCGAAGATGCATTTGTTTTCGGAAAAGGATTTTTCGGCTTATCAAGAGATCGAATCTTGGGGGCCTTCTTTGATTATTTCGCAATGGGCTAAGCAACACCATCTTGAATATTCCATTCCACCCTGGCCGACCGTCTTGCAAGTGAATTCGAAGGCATTTTCCTATCAAACCAGTCCTAAATTATCCCATTCTGCGCTTTTATCCGATGAGGCTCAGACTCGAGATTGGCTCCGGTCTATTTCAGGCAAGATCGTGTTTAAGACATGCTACGGAGTTTCCGGAAAAGGCCACCTCATCTTAGATCTGGATAAAGAAGTTGCGTATGAAAAACTGTGGTCATTTTTAAAAAGGGAATGGAAAAAAAATCGTCCTGTGATCGCCGAACCATGGGTATCCCGCCTGTTTGATTTCAGCACACAATGGGAAATTAAAAACGACGTTCGATATATAGGATCCACTATATGTGAAAATGATCCGAAAGGAGCTTATCGTTGCAACTATGCGGGCGATGAGGTCCAATTGTTTGGAAAATGGTTCCATTTTCTAGAGGAACATCGAAAAGTTGTACATCCCATCTTAATGGAAGTCGCAAGATTGGGGCACTTCGGCAACATTGGGATCGATGCTATGGTCTTTGAAACGGGCAAGGGACCGCATTTGCATCCTGTAGTGGAAATCAATGCGCGCAAAACAATGGGATGGGTCGCTGTGCAAATGCACAAAAAACATTTCCCAGAAAAGATCATCTCATTGCAATTTACTTCTTCCAGTGATACATTGCCATCGCTTTTGCCTCATGCACTGATCAAAAAAGATAAATCCGTTATCAAGTTTTCCAAACACCTGTGTGTAAAAATTTGCAATTAAAGTCATTTCACGATAAGAGATAGATATACCCAAGTGGATTCAAAAAATTGGAATTTTGACATAGCTAGCGCCCTAGATTTGCGCCAGCGAAGCGGCGCCGAAGCAGGCCATGTGCAAACACATGGCCGATGCAGGCGGGTGCAAAGATGGGGATGCTAGCGCGGTCAAAAACCATTTTTTGAGTTTACTTGGGTATAAAAACATACTGGGGCTTTTTTACATGGATCTCCTGAAAATCAAAGGCGGCGTCTCACTAAAGGGCCATGTCAAAGCTGCCGGGGCAAAAAATGCCATCTCGAAAATGCTGGTCGCGTCGCTTTTATCTGATAAGCGGTGCAGATTTTTCAATGTCCCCGATATCTCTGAAGTAGAAGTGACGATCGAACTCTGCCGGGAGATCGGCAGCGATGTGCAATGGGACCGGCAACTCGGAATCATAGAAATCATCACCAAAGAAATTAAAACGGCTTATGTCCCGCAACGATTTTCCGGCTCTAACCGGATCCCTATTTTGATGATCGGAGCTTTGCTTGGTCGTACTGAAGAGGATATCATTGTTCCTACTGTCGGCGGATGCGACATTGGAAAAAGGCCTATCGATTTCCATATTCAGGCTTTGGAACAGCTCGGGGCATCTATTGAATATAGAGAGATGAAAAAAGAAGGCGCTTATCTCGCCCATGCACATACTGGACTGAAAGGTGCGATCATCCAATTTCCTTATCCGTCGGTCGGTGCCACAGAGAATGCCATTTTAGCCGCAACTCGTGCAAAGGGAACCACTGTTATCAAAAATGCTGCGATCGAACCGGAAATTATCGATCTGATTCTCTTCTTACAAAAACTGGGTGTGTATATTTCTATCGAAAATGACCGCACGATACGCATTCATCAAACAACGCATTTTTACGAAGTGGAACACACTGTCATTACTGACCGGATCGAAGCCGCTTCTTTTGGCATGGCGGCGATCAGTACCAAAGGAAGGGTGTTCGTCGAAGGAGCACAGCATCTCCATATGATGACTTATCTCACCAAACTGAGAGAAGTCGGTGCGGGTTTCGAAATCAAACACAACGGCATTGAATTCTACTATAAGGGACCCTTAAAAGGGGGATTGCATTTAGAAACAGACGTGCATCCCGGTTTTTTGACCGATTGGCAGCAGCCTTTTGTTGTTTTACTTACGCAGGCCAATGGAAATTCGGTCGTTCATGAAACCGTGTACGAAAATCGTTTTGGATTTACTGAAACGTTAAAACAGATGGGAGCAGATATCGATCTTTTCACTCAGTGCCTCGGCGGCAAAGAATGCCGTTTTGCCTCTAAGAACTTCCATCATAGCTTGATCGTAAAAGGGCAATCTGTCTTGTCTTCAAAAGACATCAAGATACCAGATCTAAGGGCAGGATTTGCATATGTTATGGCAGCGCTCATCGCCTCTGATACAAGTACGATCTCGGGGGTTAGCTATCTCGACAGAGGATACGAAAACCTCGTCGATAAGCTCTCCTCTTTAGGCGCAGATATCTCCCGCACTCCCCGGTCCAAAGCAGGAATCTCTGAAGCCCAGCTCAAACCGCCTCTATTTATTCCCGCGACCCCAACGCCCATCGCTCCTTAAAAAAACGATTTACCCTGCACATCATTGACATGGATCCTGATAGAAGGTAAACTAGCGCAGCCTATTTCAAGGTTGTAATGGTTTTCACGCATGGCGTCTATTACCTGGAGAATGATTCAGAAAGAAAATTTCACACATTGGGAAAAACTGGCAGATTTTTTGCTTCTAGACGATGCACAGCGAAACCAGATCCTCAAAAATCCAAAATTTCCTTTAAATCTTCCCAAACGTTTGGCGGAAAAAATTGCCAAACGCACCTTTAATGATCCGATTTTAAAACAATTTCTACCTGTTGATTTGGAACATGTGGAATCGGTCGGATTCGTAAAAGAACCCCTGCAAGACTTTGCCTTTAAAAAAGAAAAAAAATTGCTCCATAAGTATCAAGGCAGAGCGATGTTGCTTTGTACGAGTGCTTGTGCAATGAACTGCCGTTTTTGTTTTAGACAAAATTTTGAATACGATAGGGAAGATAAGCTATTTGATGAGGAATTAATCCTGATTGAAAAAGATACAACGCTGGAAGAAATCATTCTAAGCGGAGGCGATCCACTTTCTTTAAGCAATAAAATTTTGGAAGATCTGTTCACGCGATTATCAGCTATTCCTCATTTGAAACGGCTGCGGATCCATACCCGCTTTCCCATCGGCATCCCGGAAAGGATCGATTCCAAATTTTTAACTATCCTGCAATCTTGTCCATTGCAAATCTATGTTGTCATTCACTGCAACCATGCAATGGAATTGGACCCTGAAATCCTCAGTAAATTAAAAACGATTCAGAAGCTGGGCATCCCTATCTTGAGCCAGACAGTCTTGTTGAAGGATGTAAACGATGAAGCAAATACTTTGAAAGAATTGTTCAATCTTCTTGTGGACCACGGAATTCAACCATATTATTTGCATCAGCTCGATCGGGTTCAAGGGACGGCGCACTTTGAAGTGCATGAAGAGAAAGGATTGTCATTGATGAAACAGCTGTCTGCTCAGCTCTCAGGCTACGCAGTACCCAGGTATGTCAAAGAAGTGCCCTATGAACCGAGCAAGGTCCCTTTATAGAGGCAATTGCCTCTACATTCTATCGATTGTTTTCAATCCCAGAATATTTAACCCCTGCTTTAAAATCCTGGCAGTGGCCTCGCACAACAGAAGGCGGCTGTCTTCTTGAGGGTCTCCTTCTACGCGGCAGTCGCGAAAAAATGCGTGGAATTTCTCTGCAAGAACGTAAAGATAATCGGAAAGCCTGTTCGGCAACAGGTCGCGTGCGACCATTTCAAGAGTTTCTCCAAATTGCCTTAAATGAAGAGCTAAGATGATTTCAGAGGGATGCTTCAACTCGATGCGGCCGATTTTCATCACATCGTCGATATTCTTTTGTACTTTGCGCTTAATCCCATTGATCCTCACATAAGCATAGAGCAGGAATGCAGCAGTATTGCCATCGAATTTTAACATCCTGTCGTAGCTGAAGACGTAATCCTTTTGCCGATGGCAAGATAGATCCGCGTATTTTACAGCATCGATCCCTAAAACCGCTGCAATTTCATCGATCTCTTTTTCGGAAACGTCAGTGAGCCGTTCGACCAAAAGTTTTTTGGCATGGACGATCGCTTCACGCAATAGATCGATCAGCTTTTCAGTATCGCCTGCCCGGGTTTTGAATTTTTTACCGTCAGGGCCCAAAACAACCCCGAATGTGACATGGTCCACTTGTACTTTTTTAGGATCGAGGTATCCGACCTTTTCAGCAGCTTTGAAGACCATCTGAAAGTGCAAACTTTGACCGGCATCCGTTACGATGATGATGCGCTCGGCTTTTTCTTCCCGGATCCGATGTTTGAGCGCCGCCATGTCGGTCGTTTCATAGTTGTAACCGCCGTCGGATTTTTGAACGATCATCGGCAAAGGCTTGCCTTCACGGCTTTCGAAGCCTTCAAGAAAGACACATTTCGCCCCATCTGAAATAGTGATCAGCCCTTTCTTTTCCAGGTCTTGAATCACTCCGTCCAAATATGGGTTATAGAACGATTCTCCTCTTTCGAGAAGCTTCACATCCATTAGATCGTAAATTTCTTGATATGCCTGCCGCGAAATCTCGCAGATGATTTGCCATGCATGGAGCGATTTCGGATCCCCCCCTTGCAATTGTACGACTTGCAGCTGGGCCCGTTTTTTAAATTCAGGATCTTCATCAAACCGTTTCTTCGATTCTTTATACCACTGCATCAAGGTAGGCAAGTCCGTCTTTTCAGCTCCCGTGAGTACTTGTGGAACGACTTCCTGCATATAGGCGATCAGCATGCCGAACTGCGTTCCCCAATTCCCGACATGATTGAGGCGGATGACATGATGACCTAAAAATTCAAAGAGGCGCGCCAAACAATCCCCGATAATCGTAGAACGCAGATGTCCGACGTGAAGTTCCTTGGCAACATTAGGTGAAGAAAATTCGACGATGATCCTCATCGGTTTTTTGGGAAGCGGTACTCCTAGATGGGAATTTTTTAGGACCGCATTCATTTCTTTCGATAAAAAAAGAGGATCTATTGTCAAATTGATGAACCCTGGTCCCGCGATCTCAATTTTACTGATCATTGCATCTCCGGATTCATCTTTCGTATTGAGATGGGAGACAATTTTTTCCGCGATGCTGCGAGGGTTTTCTTTCAGTTCTTTGGATAATTTAAGAGCATTATTGCATTGGTAATCGCCAAATTGCGGATTCGTGCTCTGAAGGACTTCAGGAATGAGCAATTCTGAATCCCGAGGAAGAAGATCCTTAAAAGCCAAGCTGATCGCATCAGCGGCTTTTTGTTGCAGACGCTTAAGGATTGTCTCCATAAATCAATTAAAAGTTGCTATCAGCGTGGTGGAGGTGAATGGAATGGACTCGTTTACCGATCCCGTATTTCAAACGATAGTCGCCCAGTGATACTGCGGCAGCATTTGTGGAAAACCGGTTCTGTTCAGCGATATCATAGATGATCATCAAACGATCATAGATGGCATCCGTCTTATTGCGAGAAACATCAGGACGGTATCCTTCCGGATCTAATTCTTCATTGACATTGATCAGTCCTCCGGCATTGACGACAAAGTCGGGCGCGTACAGAATCCCTCTTTTCATCAATTCGTCCGCATCGGAGTCCTTGAGCAATTGATTATTGGCACAACCTGCAATTGCACGGCATTTCAATTTGGGGATTGTATTTTGATTGAGAATGCCTCCTAAAGCGCACGGCGCAAAAATATCGCATTCGACGGTTAAGATGTCCTCAGGTTCGCATACCTCGGCTCCGAACTTGCCGGCGATCTGGTGGGCTTTGTCAAGATTGGTATCGCATAAGATCAACTTTGCTCCTGCCCAAAACAAGAACTCGGCCACACGGGATCCGACACTGCCCAGCCCTTGAACAGCGACAACCTTGTCTTTCAAGGAATCATTTCCATATAGTTTTTTCTGCACGGACTGAATGCCTCGAAATGTTCCCCAAGCGGTAAATGGGCTTGGATCGCCGCTGCTTTTCTCATGAGGCAGTCCAACGACATAAGGGGTCGTGCGTCTGATGACCATCATGTCAGATGTAGTGCATCCCACATCTTCAGCGCAAATATAGGCGCCCTCTAACTGATGGACTGCCTTTCCAAAAGCCATGAGACTTTCTTCCGTCTTTCCTTTTTTGGGATCCAGGATGATGACGCTTTTACCGCCGCCAAGACCTGTTTCCGCTAAAGCTGATTTATAGGTCATTCCTTTTGAAAGCCTCAGTACATCATTCAAAGCATCATCAAAAGAAGGATAAGGATAAATCCGCGTTCCTCCTAGAGCCGGCCCTATCGAAGTATTGTGAAGAGAGATAATGGCCTTCAACCCGGCTTTTTCATCTGTCACTTTAACAACACGTTCATAGCCAGGTATAAATATTTCCTCTAAAACAAGAGTTTCCTCCACAATCAGAGTCATGACGCGCCTCTCCCTATAAAATTATAAATCGAAATAAACTATGAAAGATTCTAACATTTTCTTGCTCTCAAATCAACTTGTCTTTTTGCAGAATCGGCAAATAATAATTTTATCTTGATAGCGTTTAAATGATCCTAAAATTATTCTTTAAACAAATTCTACGACTGCTTATGCACCACCATCTATGTTTGCAAATTCGTCCTTGAACAATAATCGGAATATCAGCTACTCTAAGCATCATTTTTTAAATTGAAATATGCAGAATTAGCTGAGCATTATATTATTGGGGTGAAAATGACAACAATTGTCATTACGGAAACATTAAAAGACGAGTTACAGAAGTTTCTAAAAAAAAATCGCAAAGCTGACTTAATTACAACCTACCTCTTTTTTCTCGAAAAAAAATTCAATATCAGACCGGTCCTTTTTGCTCGGGAAAAAACGATCTATCAAAGCCAAGATGAATTGATTAAAAAGCTTGAAGAACAAGGTAAGCTTTGGCGGGAAACTGAAATTAAAATTCAATTTGGACAGCAAAGCGTCAACGAACAGACAAAAAAAATCTATATTTGTCCTTTTACAGGCAAAGTTTTTGGGGACAACACGCATCCAAACCCTCAAGACGCTATTTACGACTGGGTATCGCAATGCCCCGAAAATACAGAAAGGGTAGGCGGGCTAAGAGTTAAAAGATTTTTTGTGTCTGAAGACCCGGAAGTTATTAAAAATTACTTCACAAAAAGAAAAGAACCGATCACTAAAATTGTGTATTCATCCGCTGTCACCGGCAAGCTTTTCAATAGCAAAGCAGCCGTCATAGATGACTTCATGAAAAATCAGCTCAAACCGCTTACTTTAGCTGAAGTCCCAAACCAGAATCGTTTTCAAATTGAAGAACATTTTTTAGCGTTCATCCAAAATCAACTCGAGGAAGGTAAGATCGCAGCTTTTGTGGAGGCGATGTCCGGCGCTGAAGAATTCTCTTCTTTCATCGATCAATGGCTTGAGGAGGATAAAGAAGAATCTGTCGATGAGGAATAACGGATCTCTCAAGATCAGTGAGTCGGCTGAAGACACCACATTGTTCGGCCAAAAGATCGGTTCGGAATTACTTCCTGATAGCATAGTGTGTCTTTTTGGCGATCTTGGGGCCGGTAAAACTACATTTATCAAAGGGATCGCAGCCGGATGCGGGAACATAAATCCGAGAGAAGTCAATAGCCCTACCTTTACTTTTTTGAATATCTATTCGGGCCTAAAAACAATTTATCATTTCGATCTCTATCGTTTGAACGGGATAGATGACTTCCTATCCATGGGATTTGACGAATATTTTCATGCGGGGGGCATTTGCTGCATCGAATGGTCGGAAAGAATAACCCCTATTCTTCCTAAAGAAAGCTTGATTGTTAATATCAATTATCAAGATGCGGATCGACGTTTGATCGTGGTATCAAAAGGATAAATTATGAAACATCTCCTTTTTCTTCGCGCAGAATTCCTCAAGTCTGCTTTGCATCAGGCTGATTTCCCTGTTTTACGCACATCTACTGGAAAGGAAATGGCTGAAATCGCGATCATCGGAAAGTCCAATGTCGGTAAATCTTCTTTGATCAATTTTTTATTCAATAACGGTACACTTGCAAAAGTCTCTGCTACTCCAGGCAAAACGCAGACATTAAATTTTTTCACTATAGATGGTAGAGCCGTCTTGGTCGATCTTCCAGGATATGGATATTCTCGGGTATCCAAGGAAACAAAGACCTTATGGGCTTCGTGCATCGATCGTTATTTCGAGGCCAGACCTGAATTAAATGGGATTTTGCAGCTTATCGACATCAGACGTACGCCATCCCAAGAAGATCTTGCTTTTATCAAATGGAGTAGCCATCATTGCAAGCCAATTTTGGTTTTGTTTACAAAATCCGATAAAGTAAGCGAGTCTGAGAAAAAAAGAAACATCGAAGCTTCGCTTAAATTGATAAAGGAATGCACTGGTATCATTCCTTATGACTACATGGACTGCTCTGTAAAAGCCCACGGTTCCAGGCATCTCCTTATCCGCAAAATTAATGAACTTCTTTATAAGACATGAGATTGATTAGTAAAGATACTTTTATCTGTTTGGACCTTGAAACAACAGGCCTTGATCCTTCCAATGACAGGATTATCGAGGCCGCAGCAGTCCAATTTAATTTCGACGGCATTCTCAATACATTTGAAACACTCATCGATCCCGAATGCCTGATCTCAGAAGAATCTATGGCGATCCACCATATCACTGATGATATGGTCAAAGGAAAACCGAGAATTCAAGAAATTCTACCCCCTCTTTTAAAATTTATTGGGAACTACATCATCATTGGACACGGGATCAATCTCGATATCAGCTTCTTGGTGAACGCAGCTAAAAAATATCAAATCCCATGCAACTTGGAAGGACATCTTTATTTAGATACTTTGCGGCTTGCCAGATTATACGGTGAAAGTCCGACCAATTCTCTGGAAAGCCTGCGGCAACATTTCAATATTGAACCGGAGGGAGCGCACCGGGCGATGAGCGATGTGGTCGTAAATGTCGAAGTATTCAAGTTCCTTGCTGCTAATTACAAAACTACCCAGGAACTGTTAGAACGCTTAAAAAAACCCATCCCGCTCAAGGCAATGCCTCTTGGGAAACATAAGGGCAGGCCTTTTGGCGACATTCCTATCGAATATCTATTATGGGCCGCGAATAAAGATTTCGATCAGGATCTCTTATTTTCAATTCGTTCCGAAATAAAAAAACGGAAAAAGGGCAATCTGTTTGGTCAATCGGCAAATCCGTTTGCATCTCTATGAAAAAAAATATTTTTACGATAACTTTTTTCTAGGACGGGACCAACGTCCAGGTCTTGGGAACTTTCACAGAACCTCCAGCGCCGATGTCTTTATGATGAGAGGCACTGAAGTTTACACTGAGACCACCCGAGTCAAAACCCCCAACGATCATATGAGAGCCATTAATTCTTCTATTTGAAGTGTTCGTATATGTCCATGGTCGATTATTAAAGAAACGAATTGGCGGCTCTTCTTCAGAACTAATGTAA
>DATIJE010000110.1:0-51180 GCA_035478995.1 Rhabdochlamydiaceae bacterium
GGGCCGATGCCTGCTTTTCAACCCAAGGATCGGAACTTGAGACTTTCCCTTTTTTAAACCATTCTGAATACACCATCCATGCATGTTGCTTTCCTTTGCCTAAAACGGAAAACACCGTTTCACCGTACGTTCTCTGGGTCGAAGCAAAAATAGGAAACTTCTCAACCATGGTTTGAAGCTTGAAGTGAGAAAAATTCACGGCTTTCACCGATCACTTGCTTGGAAAGTCCAGCAACACCGATCAAATTTGTAACGAGCATCAGTGAAATGGAAATATCAGCAAGGGCCCATACGATGTCCACATGAGTGATCGCCCCTACTGGAATTAACGCGATATAGAGATATTGAAATTTACGGACATGTTTTGTCCCCCATAAAAATCCGACAGCTTTTTCGGCACAGCAAGCCCACGCGATGATAGTAGTATAGGAAAAAAGGGCCAATGCGAAGATCACGAAATAAATCCCTGTTCGACTTCCCAGTCCTTCTTGAAAAGCGTAAGTGACCATGTTCGTGCTTTGTAAATCCAAATGCTGCCAGGCTCCGGTTACAATGAGAACGACACCTGTGGCTGTGCATAACACCATGACTAAAAATGGAGCGATCAATGTAGCGATTCCATTCAATACAGGATTTTCTGTTCGTGCGCTGGCCTGTAGAATAGGAACGATACCCGTTCCGGCATCTGTGGCAAATAATCCCCTGTCGAAACCGGTACTGATCGATTTGACAATGGCATAACCCAGCACCCCTCCGGTAATGGAAGTACAGTCAAATGCAGATGTCAGCATCATCCAAAGGGCTCCTCCTACTTTGTCCACATGCATAAAAATGATGACCAAGGCCGCTCCAAGATAGAGGGTCGCCATGACAGGGACGACTGAAGATGCCACTTTTGCGACTCTTTGGATTCCGCCCAGGATGACAGCTCCTACGACGATCGCCATCCCTATGCCGCACAACAATGGGCTGATCCCAATTTTTTGGAACGGGAGAGCAACCGAATTGATCTGGGCAAAATTCCCTACCGTAAAGGCCGCTAAAATCGCACAAAAAGAAAAGAAGATTCCCAATTTTTTAAATCCAAGCCCCTCGGAGATATAATACATCGGACCGCCTACATATTCTCCTTCAGAATTGACCTTTCGATATTTCATGCCCAATGTACAGCTCGCATATTGGATCACCGCTCCCAGAAATGACATCACCCACATCCATACAAGAGCTCCAGGGCCTCCGGCACTGATCGCAACCGCCATGCCGGAAATATTTCCTGTTCCCAAATTACCGGCCACAACCGCGGAGATCGCCTGGTAATTAGAAATATTCCCCTTCCCCTTTTCTTCTTTCTTCATCAAACAGGAAAAACTCATTTTTAATTTTGAAAATTGCACAAATTTAAGTTTAAAAGTTAAATAAATCCCGAATATAATTATTGCAGGAAAAACGCAGAAGAAAGTAAATGTTTCATTAAATCCGGAGATGATGTTCTTAAAACTTAAATCCACTGGAACCTACCTATTAAAAAATGGAATAAAAACTTGAGCAATAGAAAATATGCACCGAACAGGACTTGAACCTGTAACCACCCGGTTCGAAGCCGGGTACTCTATCCGATTGAGCTATCGGTGCGTATCAGACTTTTTTGCCGAAACTCATAGAAAACCATATACTTTTAGCAAAAAAGAGCAATTTCTTACAAAGCGCAAATATCAATGGAAGAAAAAAGCGAAGGAATAGTCGTGCGGTCAGCAGACTATAAAGAAAGAGAGCGGATCATCACTGTGTTCACTCCGAATGCGGGGCTCATTAGTTTGATCGTAAAATATATTTCGCCTCGCAAACCCAATTTTTTATCGCTTTCTACCCCATTTTGCCAAGGAGAGTTTATCTTCCGTAGAGGAAAGTCTGAATTATTTCGCTTCCATGACGGAACTGTGCTGGACGAGATGCTCATTCTACGCAACCACCTAAACCATTTGCAAGCAGCTGGAAATATGACGCAATCCATCCTTCTTTCTCAAATGCCGGGAAAGGCCGCTCCTCAGCTTTACTCTCTCTTCCTTGCCTACATGAAGCATATTCCATACTTTGAGGACGCTTCTATATTGACCGCGAGCTTTGATCTTAAAATTTTAAAGTACGAAGGACTGCTCGCTTTGACCCGCTCATGCTCTGTATGCCAATCCTTGCCTGCACAGTACTTATGGTGTGGAGAATGTGTCTGCGCGTCGCATGCGCCGCATCAGGCCCATTCGTTATCTGCAGACGAATTGCATCTTCTTGAAGAGTTGCTTTTGGCTAAAAGCTTCGAGCGGCTGAAAGATTTAAAAATGGAGCCGGGCCTGCTGGCTAAGATCCGTTCGTTTTTCAAAGAAAGTTTATCAGGATAATGATTTGCGAAAGGGGGGACTCGAACCCCCAAGAGGAAAACCCCACTACCACCTCAAGGTAGCGCGTCTGCCAGTTCCGCCACTTCCGCATACGAAGAGCTAATTTGAAAATTTCATTAACAGATTTGTTCTAAAATCAAGCAAATTAGCGCTAAAAGAACTGGCATTTTATCTTTTCGAAAAAATCAGATCAAGAAAAAATTCAAAAGGATAAAACAATTATGTTTTGCAATCATTATAAAAAATAGACTAGACTCAGCTTCTTAGTCAAATAGATGATCCAGTAGAGGTCGAGCATGCGAATTGTCAACATTCACGAAGCTAAAACACACTTATTTAAGCTTGTCGATGCTGTCATTCATGGAAATGAAATTTTAATCGCTATGGCTGGTAAACCTGTAGCTAAGCTTGGACCCATTAGCAAAAAACCTAGACGATTCGGCGTGCTAAAGGGAACAATTAAAATTTCTAGAGACTTCGACGTACCGCTATCCGAAGGATTTCTTGATGCATTTGAGGCATAGTTATGCGATTATTGCTGGACACCCATGTCTTTCTTTAGCGCATTCAATCCGAGATTTTTAACAGCTGATGCTGAACTCAAAAATTATTCAGATCTTGTGGAACTAATTTAGTTAAGAGCTTTTAATACCAGGTCTGGTATATACCCAAGGTGAACTCAAAAATTGGTTTTTAAGTTCACCTTAGGTATTAGTCATTTATATTCATTAAAATAGCATCATTTTATGCGTTGCACCAGCTACTGCACTGCATCCTCCTACGATATTCCCAAATTGTTCCAGTCGCTTCAGAAACGGGGAATCACTCAAAATTACCGCGACGTGATCCATACTCAGGTTAAAGAGGACAAGAGGGTCAAAGGAGATTTTTTCTTCTTTTCTTTTGGAGTCGTTGTCTGTTGGGGTTTCAACGAAAGCGAGGAAAAAGAAATTCTATCTTCGATCAAAGAATTTGAAAGACAACCGCTTGCAAAAATTGAAATCGATGAATTTACTTTTGCTTATGGAGAGACGATGAAGATCACGGAAGACGAGATCCTCCTCCAAAATAAAAGTACGTTGACAAAACTCGCCATTTCACACGGAATCGCACAATCGGTAAAATTGACGATCTTTGAAGATATCATTCAAAAAACAATAGAACATACCAATTATCTGCCAGATGCTCTTGCCCAAAAAGGAAAAATCTCGATGTCGCGCAAAGAGATTTCCAGAAAGATGGGAGAACTGTTCATCGAGCGCAATTTCATCAATCTTCACACTGAAATACTCGACACTCCGGAATTTTTTTGGGACCATCCGGAACTGGAACCATTTTACCGGCGCACCTCGCACTATCTGGATGTTGGTAAAAGAGGGGAAGTGCTTAATAAACGTTTGAACGTCGTACACGAACTCTTTGAGATTTTAAGCAATGAGCTGAACCATCAACATTCATCGAGACTGGAATGGACGATCATCATCCTGATCGTCATAGAAGTCGTGCTTGCACTGTTGCGAGACCTGTTCCATTTAATTTAGATATACTGAACGCGACTCACTCTGCATTCAGATCTTTTAAAATCTTGGTCCCCAAAGATTCGCATGAATATTCCCCGTTGGTCAATACGACCACTCCATTCTTTGCGGTCTTTACAAAAGCAATAAAAGCACTATAGCCTCCAATCCGTCCTTCTGAAAAATGACAATGGAGATCTTGTGATTTGTTTAAAAATGCATATTGCCAGCCGAGGCACATTTCGCTTTGATCTCTTGATGTTTGAATGGCCTTTCTAGGTTGCAGTACGATGGGCAAAAGAAAATTCAGTTCTGTGGACTCGATGTCTAAATTGTACGACAGCCATTTCAACATGTCGCTCATGCTTGAAAAGAGTCCTCCGGAGCCGAGGAAAGGAGAATGCAATGGTTCGATCTTATATCCATACACGGCATCGCCACTTTTTCTACTTCCTGTTGCGAGTCTTCTTTTTTGCTCTTCGCTCAATTCGACGCGCGTATCGAACATCTTGAGCTTATCGCAAATTTCCTGCGCAATCAATTGCTGCCAACTATCTCTTCCAGATCGGACGAGGATCGTTGCCAGAAGAGCATAGCCTAGATTTGAATATGTAAACTTTCTTCCTGGAGGCGTAAGCAACCTGCACCGATTCAAATAGTCATACATATCGTTCAGCGAATACGCCCTATTGCGATAAAAGTTGGAAGGCATGAAAGGAAGGCCTGAAGTATGCGTTGCCAAATCCAATAAGGTGATCGACCGGGTATTATATGTTGGCACATGGACATCGGCGGGCAAGAATTTCTGAGCAGGATCGCTCAATTTCATTTCCCCATTTTCGATATAATGGGCCAAAAGCGTGGCTGTAAATACTTTCGTGATGGACCCAATCCGAAAAATCGTCTGTTCATCAAGAGGATGTCCATCTTTGACGGCGGTAGTCCCATAAGAAGAAATTTCTGTGAGAAACTGACCGGGATTATCTGGATCCGGCCTGATGGTCCCGATGATCACTCCAGAAGAAGGATTGCTTTTCAGATAGCTCGATGCATAGCCTTCCATTTTTCTTTTCAACTCAATCGTAGATAAAGCATTGAGTTTCAAACAGAAAAAAGAAAATATCAATAAAATAATTTTAATCATGAAACTGGTTTATTTTAGAGAGTAATGGTATCGTTTTTTTCATGAAGTTAATTTTTACAATATTCATTCGTTTCTATCAACTCGCTCTTTCCCCTTTTATTGGAAAATGCTGCCGTTTTTTTCCTAGTTGCTCCGATTACGGCCTCGAGGCGATCCACAAACACGGTTCTCTAAAAGGTTCCTGGTTAATCCTCAAAAGATTGATGAAATGCCATCCTTGGCACCCAGGCGGGATCGATCCTGTTCCCTAGTTTACCTTTTCAGGGATTTCTAATTGTTTACCGGGCCGCAACCGCTCTGATTCAAGATGATTGACCTTCATGATCGCTTCTATCGAGACTCGATATTTTCTAGAAATCTTCCACAGGCTTTCTCCTGGCTGCACAACATGCAGTCGTTTAGATTTTGGTTTAGGTTCCTGTACTTTTTCTACCGGCTCAACCTTGACGACATGTTGAGGAGGTTCAGGGATTGCTTCCTCAGGAGCTTCCTTCACAGCTTCGGGGAAGAATCTCTTCAAAGCCAGAGAATGATCATAAGGTTCAGGGACAGGTTCTTTGACAAAACTGTATAACTTGCATGCAGCTGCTTTCCAAACGATGTCCGATCTTGGACTTGTAAGCAATTCTTTGGCAAACATTTCAACTGAAGGTGTTTTTTCTAAGAGTAGATCTAATAAAAGTACAATGTGTAAATCGTCCAATCTTTTTGAGACAAATTCAACATCCTGTTCAAAAAGGAGCTTTGCCGCAATGACAGATCGATCATTCAGATATTCTAACAAAAAGGACCGGCGCTTGTCGGAGGATAGGTCTTGGGCCAGGCGCTGCTGCATGGTAAAATCATTGAGCATTTTCCAATCTCCTTGAGATAGCAATTCCACGATCACCTCTTTCTGTATATTCACACCCGATCGAGAAAAAAGTGCGGCTGCGGCATGAAATTCTGGAGTGAGGTAAAAGGCTTCTAACAAACTGGAATCTCGAGGAGCTTTCTGTTCTTTGATCTCGTAAAATAATCCTTTACTGGTCAACGGCCATTTTTCTGTTTTTGCATAATGGATGATAGCCTGATATTGATAATCTGCCAATCCGGGAAACACGGCCAGATCGATTTTTTCGTCTCCTTCCGCATTCGTAAAAAAAACGGACCTTTGCTGCAAAACAAGTCCGCCCAGGGCACGTTCCAAATTGAAATGATGGAAAGAAACCAGGCAGGCAAGAGCAATGTCCCGTTTTGCATAGCCGTCTTCTACAAGCTCCTTGTTGTCCAGGTTCATCAAAAGATCTTGAAAAGAGAACACGGAATAGGATCGAATCAAAATTTCATTTGTAATATTTGGAATAGGATCCCTTTTTTTATCTGACAAAGGCCTAAGCTCGAAGGATACAGGATGGTTTTTTTCTTTTAAAATAAATGATACAAATGTCGCCAGGAGGCCGATATTGAGAGTTCCACTGATAATCAAAGCCTGAGTCAGCCATTTTGTACGCCTTATCCATTGCGTTTCAAATGAATTGCCAGTCATCATAATTTTAGCTTTTCTGAGATATATAACTTTGTTATAAGTTTACTAACTCGAGCGTCAAATAGATGACAAAAGGCGCTGGCGAGGCAAAGCCAGATCGAAGCGGAAGCAATCCGAACGAGGAGACCATAGTAGAAACTATGGTTGACGAGAGAGGATCGATCTGGCAAAGCCGCAGCAAGCTTGTTGTCATCTATTTGACGCTCGAGTTAGTGTGGACATATCGTAAAATATATTCCTTTTGTAGTTATATATGAAAGCTCCTTTATCCTGGATAAAAGAATATTTAGACTTGGACTTATCTCCAAAAGAAATCGCTGATGCGCTTACCTTAGGCGGACTCGAAGTTGAGAACATCGATCTGAGCGAGGATGCCGATCCGATTTTCGAGATCTCTTTGACTCCCAATTTGGGCCACTGCATGAGTATTCTAGGCATTGCCCGCGAACTCTCGGCTCTGCTCAACATCAAGCTGAAAAAAACGTCTTTTGCCCTTCAAGAAAAAGATCCGAGTTCGATCCATCAAATGGTCCATGTAGAAATTCAAGACAAGGACCAATGCATCCGCTATGCATGCCGCGCCGTGAAAAATGTCTCTTTGGGACCGTCTCCGGACTGGCTCAAACACCGTTTGGAATCATGCGGGATCAGAAGTATTAACAATCTGGTCGATGTCGGCAATTATGTCATGCTCGAAACGGGTCAGCCTTTGCATGTTTTTGATTATGCCTCTATCGAAGGGGAAAAAATCATCGTCGCATCCGACACGCCTTACAAATCTTTGACGACCTTAGACGAAAAAACCCGTGAAATTCCTCAAGGAGTTCTGCTGATTTGCGATCCAAAAAAACCCCTCGCTTTCGCAGGTGTTATGGGAGGGTTCGAATCCGCTGTGTCTGAAAAAACACGCGATGTCCTGATCGAATCGGCCCTGTTTACTCCCCAAGCGGTTCGGAAAACTTCGAAACGGCTCAATCTGCGCAGCGAATCTTCAGGACGTTTTGAAAAAGGGGTCGACCCCGAAGGAATTCGATTTGCTTTGGACAGAGCGGCTGTTTTATTGCAGGAGATCGCAGGCGGGACGATCGTAAAAGGAGTTGCTGACGTTGGAATGCGCGAGTTTCATCCAAAACAATTGAGATTGCGGATCGAGCGGGCAAATCAATTGCTTGGAACAGAACTCAGTGCCAATGAAATCGTCGCTCTGTTTCATCGTTTGCAAATGAAGATCGGGGCCGAAGGAAAAGAATTTCTAGATGTAACCGTTCCATCTTATCGCAATGACATTTTGTCTGAAATCGATCTGATCGAAGAAATCGGCCGCGTTTATGGATACAACCATATCCCTCAGCATGCCTCCAGGCATGTTTCCTCAACGCTATCGAACGCACCTATTTTTGAATTTGAGAACGAAATAAAAAACCTGCTCACCAATGAAGGACTTCAAGAGTTCCTCACTTGCGATCTGATCAGCCCGCAGCTCGCCGAGATTGCACTCGAAGTAGGAGAAAGTGAAAAAACGCTGATTCATGTCCTGCAGCCGAGTTCCATAGATCAATCCATTTTGCGCTCTTCTTTATTACCAGGGATGCTTCAAGCGATCAAATTCAATATCGATCACCAAAATAACGATATCAATGTCTTTGAAGTCGGCCGCATTCATTTCAAAGATCGGGAGCATTACATTGGGTATATAGAGCAGTCCATGGCAGCGATTGCGATGACGGGGAAAAGGACTCCTTATCATTGGGATCCCAAACCGCGCGAGGTCGACTTTTTTGATCTCAAAGGTACGATTGAAAATGTATGCGCATCCCTTAAAATCCAAAACCTGGATTTTGAACCCTCCCATTTTCATCATTTTCATCCGCACAGACAAGCTCGGATAAAAATTGGAAATATGGTTCTAGGTGTGATCGGAGAGGTCCATCCAGAACATATCCAGACTCTGGACATCGGCCAGCGTGTGTTATTTGCGGAGATCAACCTACATGATCTTCTGCAGTTGAAAGTAAAACATTGGCAAGTTTCTGAATCGCCCGCTTACCCCGGATCGGAAAGGGATTGGACATTGACTTTGAAAGAAGATGTCCCGATAGAGAACGTATTCAAAGCTGTCAATGCCATTCACGCTCCCCTTTTAGAAAAAATGACTCTTCTAGATCTTTATAAGAGCAAGCAAATCGGAACAGACCGTAAAAATGCTACATTCCGTTTCTTTTACCGAGATAGACAAAAAACAATCTCCATCGAAAGAGTAGAACAGGAACATGCCAAAGTCACTCGCGAAGTCAGAGAAAAACTGGGCGATTCCATCATCGATCAACAGATATAATTGGCAGGAAATAGTCAAGATGCTATTTTCTAGTTACCAAGAAACCAGCCCTTTTTAATCGATTGCGAGGATCTATCATGAAAAATCAGTTTTTATTACTCTGTGGTGCTTTAGGATTTTTAGCATGCGGCTGCCAAAAATCCAATACACAAGACGATGTTATTTCCCAGCGTTACATTCACAAATATGGATATGCAGTGTCCAAAGAAGAATGGGAGTCGAGAAATTACCCTGGACAAGTCATCACCAATTTACGCAATGGAGTGACGGTCACCGCAACTTACGAAAATGGGGTCCTGCATGGTCCATGCACCCTCACCTATCCAAATAGTCAGACCATTGAAACCTATTACCTGTATAACCAGGGCAATGTGGCGAAAGAAGTCCTATATGATATCAAAGGGATGCCTGTTCGTGAAACTGTCCGCCTTTCTCCCACCCGATATACAATGACGTTTTGGTATGAGGACGGCACTCCGATGAGCATTGAAGAATTCGCCAATGAGGAATTGCTCGAGGCGCAATATTTGACCGTCAATAACGAAACGGAATCTCGGGTTGAAAAAGGAAATGGGCTCAGGGTCCGAAGAGCAAGAGAAGGGGTATTGATCTCCAAAGATCAAATTGCTGCGGGAACTATGGTAAAAAGAGATAGTTTTTACCCGAACGGAACTCCTGAAATGGTCGCCTATTATTCTGATAGCAAGCTCCATGGAGAAAAAAGAACCTTCGCATCAAACGGCGAACCGCTTCTCATCGAAGAATATATCAATGGACAACTCCACGGAAAAACCACTCATTTTAAAAACGGCGTCAAATATCTGGAAATTTCCTATCTCGATGGGCAAAGAAACGGCTCTGAAGTCCACTTCCTCGATGGAGAGCAGATCTCTCAGGAAATCCAATGGGAAAATGATAAAAAACACGGTCCGGCAACTTTTTATGTCGATGGCGGCGGAACCCGTATCGAATACTATTATGACGGCAGTCTCGTATCCAAAGAAGATTACGATGCACTGTATCGCCGTGATGAAATGATCTCCAACATTTCTCAAGACGTCCGCTGGGATGGCCAAAGAAATTGACCATTTTTTAAGATAACGACTTTTAGAAGAAAGGAAGAACCGGGCACGTGCCCGGTTTTCTTATTAAAAATTCTGTTGGCATACTTTTCGCTTATCGTGTAAATACCAGTACAAGAGGTATCCATGAATAAAGATGACTTGCTTAAGAGAATTTCTGAGCTCGAATCGGTCAATGATCAATTGATAGCGGAAATCCGTTACTTGGACCAGCTCCTGAAACAAGTTGGCTTTGAAGAAGGTCTTAAAACATTGAAATTTGCAGCAGAGGAAATGATCGAACAAGACAAAAACTCGTCCGAATGAGCTCAACTGATCAGCTCGCAGAGGTCCTCTAGCGTCAAATGTTCCAGCTTTCCTTCTAAGTTTAAAAAGCTATCTGCAAGATTAGATTTACATTCTTTCAACCGCATGATCTTCTCTTCAATGCTGTTCGTTGTCACATACCGCCTGGCAATGACTTGATGCTTTCTTCCAAAACGATGAGCCCGGTCGATGGCCTGTTTTTCCACCGCCTCATTCCACCATGGATCAAAAATAAAGACGTAATCCGCGGCGGTCAAATTCAACCCCACACCTCCGGCTTTCAAGCTGATCAGAAAGACTGAAACTTCAGGATCCTCTTGGAACTTTTGAACAATTCCTTCCCGATCTTTAGAACTTCCATCCAAATAGACGTAATTCCAACCTTTGGACTCTACCTGAGACTTAATGATGCCTAACATATTGGTAAATTGACTGTAGACAAGAACTTTATGCCGATCTTCTACAACAGATTCGATATCAGCGATGAGTCTCTCTAATTTGCCGCTCATCTCCGGGTCAAAAGACAAAGTTCCGTCCGCAAGACAGGGATGGCAGCACATTTGCCTCAATCGGAGAATAGCCTCGAGAATATCCATCCGATGCAGCGAAATTCCGTCTTCCTTCACCTTTTTAAGAAGCCCTGTGCGATGGCGGGTCTGCCATTCTTCGTAAATCGCTCTCTGTTTTTCCTGCATTTCGATCCATACGATTTGTTCGTATTTAGGAGGAAGATCATCGGCAACTTCTTCCTTGGTGCGCCTGAGAATGAAAGGACGGACCTTCTTTTTAACTTGAGCTAAATGACGGCCGTCACTGGCTGCTGAAAGCATCTTCCCACTAAATTCCCGATGCTCGCCCAGAAGTTCTGGATCGAGAAAATGAAATAACGACCAAAGATCGTCCCACCGATTTTCTATGGGAGTCCCGGTAACGGCGATCTTCAACTTTCCTTTCAGATTAAAGACAGAATGCGCCGTTTGGCTTTCCGCATTTTTTACATTTTGAGCTTCATCCAAAACGATACATTCATAATCCAGACTTTGCAAGAGAGAGAGATCTAAACGCAGTACAGCATAGGAGGTCACAATGATCTGTGTGCAAGTTTGTAATTCTTCTTCAGATCGGACCCGATCTTGGCCTGAATGGATGTAGATTTTTTCTGCCGGCAAAAATCGTTCAATTTCTCTTCTCCAATTGAATAGAAGGGAAGTAGGAACAATGATCAAAATAGGCCTGGTTCTTTGGACCCGGGAAAAAAATGCCAGGATCTGAACTGTTTTGCCTAGTCCCATTTCATCGGCTAAAAGTCCGTGAAATCCCGACTTGTAAAGAAAAGCTAGCCAATTGACCCCATCTTGTTGATAAGGATGCAAAATTCCATTAAATCCAGTTCCAGGATGGGCCAATTCGATTCCGCTTTTCCGATCCCAACCCTCTGATAATTTGGAAATATCCTGATCGCAAATGACCGCATCATCTTTAAAAAACGAATCAAGAAGACCAAAATGACTTTTTCTAATGGCGATCGTTCCGGTGTTTTTTTCATACTCGGCCAGTTCGCCCCACTCTCTATCCACCTTGCCGTCATCGATCAACCCCACAGCATCAGGAGACAGGTCGACAAAACGATCCCGTCTATTGAATGCGCCCAGCACCTTGGAAAGATCGGCTTGATGATTTTCATACGAAACTTTTCCTTGAACAAGGATCTCTTGCTCCCCGGCTTTCATGTTCAGTTCCGCCCCACCCTGTTTCAAGACCCTTTTTTGATGATGGTCGAATAGGTTCCAACCGATCTCTAAAAGAAAAGTCAAACTTTTGCCCACCTTGTCGAGAGGACAATAATAGTGCGATGTCCCTACGATTTTTTTCATAAAATCGGTTTCAAGGAGATCTTTTTCCCATAGCTTTTCGGCTTGTACGTCCCGCCACGAGGGATTATTCAAGTCGTGAAAAGCGATGTTTCCGAACGTTCCATAATCCATCCATAAATCCGCAAAAGCCCCGGAGCGGTCTTGCAAGACCAGGAAAGGCAAAATTTCTCTGGCGAACGGAGAAATTTGTTCCACTTTCTTTTTCCAAACCACCCTTGGCGCCCCGACAAAACTGCCGTCTTCGAACTGGTCCAAGAACTGCTCCCGCTTTTTTCCTTCCAGAACAGCTGGTTTTGGATAGACCATCTGGATCCATTTCCAGTCGACTTCATGTCCGAGAGACTGCCAGACCCCATTCCTGATGAGCCAGGGAGTTTTTCCAGAAAAAAAACACTCGACAGCAGATACATCCTCTTCTTTCTCTCCGCTTCGCAAACATCCCCTGATTTGCAATGCATTTTCTTCCGACGCTGCCTCATAAAAAAATTCCAATGCAGTGAAAGGATCGACGATCAGCTTTTTCCCTTTCCACAAGAGCTTTCCCGTCTTGCCTAGAATTTTAATCGCTTCATTAGAATGTTCCGGAGCGACGCGCACCCGGTTAAATGGGATAGTAGAAGCCTGGCTGCTGAGTGGAGAGATTCTCAAGAAAACGAGTTCCTGCTTGATCAAAAAAGCGATCGCCTCTTTGTCCTTTTCTTTAGCAAAGGAATTCAGGATGTCTCTATAAAGCATCCTTTTTCCAATGTCTTTTTCCAATCCGATCTTAACGACGAGAAATAGTGGATTTTGATGTTCTTGCTGATCTAAAGAATAGTAAATTTCTGACATGACTAAGAACCTGTCCTAATCATTTTTTTCGTATTGAACCCATTTGCGGAAAGGCTTGGGACGATCTGATTTTTGATAGGGGCGAAGTCTGGGCGCTTGTTGGCATTCTTCACAACAGCATCCCACACATTTCTCGGCGCATTCTAGACAGCATGTAAAAAGTGCATTGCAGTCCATGTTTGCGCAGTTGTAATAAACATCGGAATCCTTTTCACAGTGATGGCATGCGCTAATGGTTCCCGCAGGCTCCTCTTCGCTAAGCGGAACTGCCATACGGTCGTCGAACACGAACAATTTTCCCTGCCAATGCTGCGAGCCTTCTTCAAGTCCGTATTTGATGACCCCTCCTTGTAACTGATAGACATGTTCGAAGCCTTCTTTTTTAAGCATCGCGGAGTATAGCTCGCATCGGATTCCACCCGTGCAATACATCATGACCTTTGTCTTTTCAGGATCTCTTTTTTCTTTGAGATGCTTGGCGTAGTCAGGAAATTCGCGGAACATTTCGAGATCGGGCAATTCAGCTCCTTCAAAATGTCCTATTTTCCATTCATAGTCATTGCGCACATCTAAAATGAAAGTATCCTCACCCCTCTCTTCCAACATCGTCTTCCATGTGCTGGGAGGAACATGCTCTCCCGTCAATTCCAAGTCCACTTCAGTATCGAATGCGACCAATTGCTTGCGGTACTTGACCGTTGTTTTAGGAAACACATGCTCGCTATATTGATGAATTTTAAAATCGACTTTTTGAAACCGTGGATCAGAGCGCAGCCACTCCATATATTCTTGCGCATCCGAATCAAGGGCGCTCATTTGCCCATTGATCCCCTGCTCGGAAATATAGATCCGGGATCTTACATCCCGATTTTCAAAGAAAGCATGATGCCTGCTTACCTCTTCATGAGGATGCTCAATTGGAGTAAAATGATAATACGCGAGAATTAAATACTTTTTTTCACTTTCCATTTTAACGAATCAGATTAAAAACAAAAATCATAGTAGATCCGATCTATGGCAACAAGAAAAAAATAGATGTTGAGGGAAGGTTTATCAGGCTTTTAAAGGCCAAAAATTGACTATTCTTTGCCATAAACTACGAGATGTTGAAGTAGTAGTCGCGGCTTCCTGCTGCGCACCAAACCCGATCCGATCACAGCCTCTGACGTCTATGAAGGCATCGAGATCGGGCGAGTTGAGACCGCCAATAACCACATGGTAGCCATTGATCATATCCGAAGTTCGCGCAAAGTCATGGTCATAAGGAGGCGGAGTCTCGCCATCTGAACTGATATAAGTTAAAATCGAAAGCGCAGCCGTCGGTAATGCTTCTGTAATTCTATATCCCAGTCCATTCACATGATTTACAACAGCCTTGATGGGCTGTCCTTTAGTATTTTTGAGAACATTATTCGTTATGTAGAGGATACGGGTATTTTCTACCGGTGTATCTCCAAGTTTTTCTAGGACGGCCATCCACGAGATTCTTAGATTTGTTCTATTACCTTCTTTCGGAGATTTAGCTAGCTCCTTGAGTATTTTAAATGTAAGTCCCTTGGGCAGTGTGAAACGGGTGATTCCTGCATCGCCTTCAATGTGCAAAGTGGCGAATAGTTTCGTTAGCCTTTTAATTTCTGTGTACCTATCAAGAGTTGGTTCATCATCTACACAAATTCCAGCATATTTGTTCCAAACCGCCCCATCTATGATTTTTAATGAGGGAAATAATCGAGCGAGGTCGAAAGCATTCCATAAACGCTCATCTGATGCTAATCTTTCCCACTCTTTACAGACGCCTTTGGCCTTGCATAATGCTTTAGGAGACAAGAATGTGAAAATATGATTTATAATTTCTTCTGGAACATGCTCATTTATTTGAGAAATTGACATTAAAACCACCTTAATTTTTAATTAGTTTACTTATTATATATAAATTTATTATTATAATTCAACTATCAAAACATATTAATAATTTTTTTAATATTATCATGCATCATTCGTATTACATCACGAGACAATTTTGCAATCTCGACCGGATGAAATATTCGGCTTGTTTAAAAATAAAGACTGTACTAGCATGAATGCTTCTCATTGATATTTGAAGCATTTAGGGAGATACTAATGGCTCGTTACACAGGCCCAAAAAATCGGGTCGCACGTCGTTTTGGAGTGAATATTTTTGGACGCGCTCGCAATCCTCTTTTACACAAGCCCAACCCAGCAGGGATGCACGGTGCGAAACGGAAAAAGAAATCTGACTACGGAATGCAGCTCGAAGAGCAGCAAAAGCTCAAAGCCGTATATGGAATGATCAGCCAAAAGCAGATAGTCCGATATTACCAGCAAGCTGCCAAGATGAAAGAAAACACGACTCACGCATTCATTGAAAAATTAGAATGCCGCCTCGATAACATTGTCTACAGGCTGAAATTTGCCAGCACAATTTTTGGAGCACACCAATTGGTCTCCCATGGACACATCCTGGTCAACGGCAAAAAAGTAGACCGCCGTTCGTTCCAAGTCAAGCCCGGCATGGTCATTTCTGTTAAGACGAAGTCTCAGCAGATGCCAGCTATTAAGCAATCTTTAGAAAATACTTCACGCGAAGTTCCTGAGTTTTTATCTTTGGAAAGCGGCAAGTTTTCAGGACAATTGCTAGTAGCCCCAGCGATAGACCAAGTTCCGCTGCCTCTTCCAATCAATATTCCTCTTATCTGCGAATTCTTAGCTCACACTAGCTAAGTTCAAGCTTAATCCGAGGCCAACGGCCTCGGTATTTTTTACTCGATCACATCTAATTTTGAACGTTTGGTCTTGAACAATTCTATTACGTCTTGAGCTTTCAGCAGATATGCTATCGCAAAAAAGAACAGCAAGAAAAGAAAGAAAGGCACACAAAATTGGACGAGTTGTTCTAAAAACCGATGGGAAAAAGTCACAGCTTTTCCCAGCATTACTTCTATTGTGAGATCCCCTATAAACAAACGACTCAAAAAGACAGCAAGAGTTCCGGCTACAAGAGAGGAAACAATGGTTTTTCCAAAAGAAAACAGGATAGTTGGTTCTAAAATGGGACCGATCTTTTTTGACAAATAATGAACAAGCATCCAGCAATTAAACAAGGCGCAGAGACTTGTGGCGATTGCAATGCTGAACGCTCCCCAATTAAGGCCAAAGACCATCAATGCGTTCAATGCGATATTCAATACCACCGCGCACACTGAAAGAATAGTAGGAGTACGGTAGTCCTTTCTTGCATATAATGCCGGCGCCAAGATCAGAACGAACACTGTCGGAAGGAGGCCCGCTGCATAAGCCCATAGACAGATAATCGTATTGGTTGCAGCTAAATCATTGAAATCTCCCCTCCCAAAAATCAGATTCACACCCGCCGCGCCGAATACCAACATTCCGATGACACAGGGAAAGATTAAACTGAAAGCGCGCCGGATCGCGAAATTAACCAGAAGTTGGAACTGCGCAGGATCCTGGGCTTTCACAGCTCTGGAAAGCGGCGGCAGTAAGGCTGAAGATAACGCGATCCCAAACAGAGCGAGCGGCAGCTGTTCCAGGCGTATCGCATACCATAAATAAGCCGGGCCTTCCAATGAAGCAAACCGTGCGAACACCCCATCCAACGCGCTGTTGATCTGTACCGCACCCACTCCGATCACGCTGAGCAAAAGAGGCTTTAATACAGCTCGAAATTCTTGCGAAAACAACTCTACGCGGAAACAATTTCGCAGAGAAAGAGAGTTCCTTGTAAATGAAAATGCTCCCGGGACCGTCATCAGCCACTGGGCAAAAAATCCCAGAACAATCGCAATCGACAACGGAATGACAGCATTGTCCGGACCTCTATCTTTTAACCCTATCGCAGCAACAATCCAAATCACATTAAATGCAGCAGGAGACACTCCCGTTAAGAAAAATTTTTTTTCACATTGCAGAAGAGCAGAGCTGATCGCAAACAGGCAAATAAACAACACGCCTGGCAGCATCAACATGGTCAAATAGAGGATCTGAGCCGCATCTGGACTCAGCCCCCCTTTCTTCAGCCACATAAAAAGAGCTCCTTCGACCAATAAGATGCATACAATGAGAAGCGAGGACATCGAAGCGAGAAAATCTCTAAAAAATTGAAATCCTTTCTGCGCATCGCTGGCCCGGATCGATTCAAAATAAGGGATAAAGCTAGAAGATAGAGATCCTTCTCCGAACAGCCGGCGCATGAGGTTCGCAAATCGGAAGGCCACCATGAACGCGGCTATAGCAGGGTTGACACCAAAGCAAAAAGCCATGGCCATGTCCCTGCCCAATCCGCTAAGACGGCTGAAAAATGTTCCCGTTAAAAAATGGATCGCAGAACGGGAGACCGCTTTAGGATTGTCCATAACTCGCCAAAACCGTTGTAAAGATCTTCGATATCTTCTACCATTTATAGCATTACGTCAAATTATCAGATTCCAATTTATGAAACACACACCTGTTGAAGAACTTCTCATCGGCGCGC
Organism: Rhabdochlamydiaceae bacterium; assembly: GCA_035478995.1. Taxonomy (GTDB): domain Bacteria; phylum Chlamydiota; class Chlamydiia; order Chlamydiales; family Rhabdochlamydiaceae; genus DATIJE01. The sequence continues at coordinate 17,524 of DATIJE010000110.1, forward strand.
ATACTTCCGCAGCAGGCGGTGCATTTAAAGCTTTGCTGGAAGGAAAAGAAATCGGCGCCACGACCATCCAATTATTCACAAGCAATCAGAAAAGATGGGAAGGAAAAGTGTTAACAGACGAGGACATCGAAAAGTGGCAGCAAACGCTTAAAGAAACCGGCATAAAAAAAATCATGAGCCACGGCAGTTATCTCGTCAACTTGGGTTCTCCGAATAGCGATGCCATAAAAAAAAGCCGAGCTGCTTTCAAAGAAGAGCTGATCCGATGTCAAAAATTGGGGATATCCTTTTTGAATTTTCATCCGGGCGCGGCCCTGGAGGGACCTGTAGACGGATGCCTCGATCGTATTGTCGAAAGTTTAATGGGATTGGAATCCCAGTTGGAAAAAGGACACACAAGGCTATTGTTAGAAAACACCGCTGGACAAGGCTCTTCGGTCGGACACCAATTCGAGCATCTCGCATACATTATCGATAACCTGCATCACAAAATTCCAATAGGCGTATGCATCGATACATGCCATCTTTTCGCTGCCGGTTACGACATCAGGACCGAAGCCGACTGGGATGAAACTCTCAAGCAGCTAGATGCCATCATCGGCTTGAAACATCTCTATGCGCTCCATGTCAATGATTCCATGAAGCCCCTTGGATCTCGCCGAGACAGGCATGCTCCGCTTGGTAAAGGAGAAATTGGACTCGACAGTTTCAAAGCCATGATGACCCATCCAAAATTGAGAGAGCTGCCCAAATATTTGGAAACTCCAGAAGGACCCCCTTTATGGAAAAAAGAAATCCTTATGCTTAGAGAATTCGCAACATCATGAAACGGATAAAAATCAAAGACATCGCTCCATTTTGTATAGGTACATCTCTTACGGTCTGCGGATGGGTTCGGACATCCAGGCAGCAGAAAAATTTTGCCTTTATCGAACTCAATGACGGTTCGACACTTTCCTCTTTGCAGATCATCGCGGATGAAGCCCTTCCCGATTACCAAGAGATCATTTCTCAAATATGTACAGGAGCATCCCTCAAGGTCACAGGGACTCTGGTAGAAAGCCCGGGCCATAAACAAAAATGGGAACTCAAGGCGGAGAAAATCGATATTTTTGGGACTTGCCTCGCCGAAGATTACCCCCTGCAAAAAAAAAGGCACTCTTTTGAATTTTTACGCACGATTGCCCATTTGCGCCCCCGCACGAACACTCAGGGAGCAGTGCTGCGCGTCCGTAATGCGCTTGCATTTGCGACCCATTTATTTTTTCAAGGGCGCGGCTTTCAGTACATTCAGACTCCTATCATCACAGCCTCTGATGCAGAGGGCGGCGGCCAGCAATTCACAGTAACGGCTTTGGATCTGAATAAACCTCCGCGTCTCTCGGACGGTAAGATGGACTTCTCCAAAGATTTCTTTCATAGGCCTGCGTTTCTAACTGTATCAGGCCAGCTCAACGCCGAATCTCTCGCCTGCGCCCTTTCAGACGTGTATACATTTGGACCTACATTCCGCGCTGAAAATTCCAATACATCCCGCCATCTGGCGGAATTCTGGATGATCGAACCGGAAATTGCCTTCGCCGATCTTAAAGATGACATGGAATGTGCCGAGTCTTATCTCAAATTCCTGATCGATTATATTCTCAAACATTGCCGCGAGGACATGGAATTTTTCGATGCGTTTATCGAAAAAGGGATCATCGAACGTTTGACCGCTGTCACATCCTCTTCCTTTGCACATCTCACATACACTCAGGCAATCGATATCCTAAAAAAATCGGGCCGCTCCTTTGAATTTCCTATCGAATGGGGCACAGACCTCCAATCTGAACACGAACGGTATCTTGCTGAAGACTATTGTAAAAAACCGGTCATCCTCACCGACTATCCTCAAAAAATCAAAGCGTTCTACATGCGTTCCAATGACGATGGAAAAACCGTTGCGGCGATGGACGTCCTTGTCCCCAAAATCGGAGAGATCATCGGAGGGAGCCAGCGGGAAGAACGTCTAGACGTTCTCGAGAAAAAAATTCAAGACTTCGGCCTTCACAAAGAAGATTACTGGTGGTATCTCCAATTGCGCCAGTACGGTACCGTACCTCACGCAGGTTTTGGCGCCGGGTTCGAAAGACTGGTTTTATTCGCAACCGGTCTAGAGAATATTCGAGATGCCATTCCGTTCCCCCGCTTCCCAGGCCACGCTGATTTTTAATCTTTAAATTATCCACTTAATTTAATAACGTAAGTTTAAAATGAGGCAAAAATGAACAACGAGATTATTCAAGCTCTTGCAGATTGCATCAGTGTTTGCCGGTCCTGTTCCTTGGATACCTGGATGAAAAAGGAAGAACTATCGAATGAAGAGCACGAATGCGCCCGAATGTGGAATGATTGCGCGAACATCTGCGACACCTGCATGCATTTTATATCACGAGGATCTCCCTACTCGACGGAACTGTTGCTGATGTGCGCAACGATTTGCGACGATTGCGCAAAAGAATGTTCGAAACACTCTGATACAATCTGCAGCAAAGCCGCCGGAGCCTGCAAAAAATGTTGCGACGCATGCAAAAAATGTGTCTCTGAAAATCCACGAAAAACAGCCTAAAACAATATCTAATTATCGCTAGGCTGAACTTTCGTAGGAAAGGCAACCGCTGCGCCTACATTGCTATAAGGCTTAGTGAGCTTAGTGATGGGCAATATAGAGCGACCTTCCCCACAACTCGGAAACCAAGAGTGTCCCCAATCCTGAATAAGAGTTGAAGTGCGTGCATAAGTAGGTGCATTATTTTCATCTGGACAGACTTTTTTTCTGACGTATTCTAAAAAATTAAAATTCATTCTGTGCAATAATGAAGTAATGACAACCCCAGCTTTATTTGCAGCCTCTTGCTGCTGGGAAATGGAAAGATTTTTTCCAATCGGTTTTTCTCTCATACACATCCATCCCGGAACCATTCTTTTGTTACCATGTTGAAGAGAAATTTGATCCCGGATACAACTGCAATGCGATGGATTTCCCTTCTTTGGATGCTTAAATAACTTAGTGATATTGTTGATCGTATTGGGTATTTTAAGAACCCTCTTTTCTTCTGATTTCTCACCTTCTTTTATGATTAGCATTGGAGCTTCTTCAGCATTCGGATCGGCCTCTTTCTCTAGTTCAAAAGGAAAATCTTCATCACCAATGATTTCAAAATATGCAGGAAAATACACCCAAAAATAATTCTGGCCTATCGTTTCAGTTGGTTGGCAAGGATCCAGTTCAATGAATCTCTTCAGAGAGATTTCTTCAGGAATTGGCGGCACTGGCCCAATTTCTGCTCCCAAATAGTATCGATACGTTTCTTGATCTAAAATTTTAGGTAAAACTAACTGAAGGATATTTTTATAAGTGGCACACTGTGGAAAGAATTTCAATCGATCGCTATCTGTAGAAATGCCAATGAAATAATCGCATTGCTTTTTCCATTTCGATGTCTCGATGAACTTTTTCCAGGATGTGCATACTCTTTCTAGGTACAGCAATTCTTCAAGCTTAAAGAAACTCAAAACATGACTGAATTCATCATTCCTCAGGAGTCTCACATCCGGGCTTGGAAAAGGGGCATAAGCGGTCACTGAATTTGTCATAACTTTTCCTAAATCATTTATGGTTCGACAGCATGAAGTTCCATAGGAAGGGCTACTGCTGCTCCGATATTTCCGCAATAATAGGTGAAATTACGAACGCGCGGGACAGAGGGTTGGTAACCCCCACAGCTCGGAGACCAAATCAGACCCCAATCCTTAACGAGAGTTGAAGTGTGTTCAATAGGATCTGGGTGGGCATCATTCCTGAGGTGTTTTAAAAAATTAAAATTCATTCTGTACAGTAATGAAGCAATGACAACTCCGGCTTTATCTGCGACCTGTCGCTGCTGGGTAAAGGAAGGATTATTTCCAATCGCCATTTCTCTCATACACATCCATCCTGACTGTATTCTTTCGTTACCATAGGTTTCCATTTGCTGGACAAGTTGATCCGAATTACACTCATAAGATGAGGGATTTCCACTCTTTCGATATTTAAACACCTTAGTGATATTGTTGATCGTATTGGATATTTTCAGAACCCTCTTTTCTCCTGATTTTTCACCTTCTTTTACTATTAGCATTGGAGCTTCTGCATCATTGGGATCATCCTCTCTATCTAATTCAAAAAGAACATCTCCATCAAAAGCGATTTCAAAATGTGCAGGAAAATATACCCAAAAATAATTCTGGCCTATTGTTTCAGTGGGTTCGCAAGGATCCGGCTCGTTGAATCTCTTCAGAGAAATTTCTTCAGGAATTGGCGGCACCGGCCCGATTTCTGCTTCCAAATAGTACTGATACGTATCTGCATCGAAAATTTTAGGTAAAACTAACTGAAGGATGTTTTTATAAGTGGCACATTGTGGAAAGAATTTCAATCGATCGCTATCTGTAGAAATGCCTATGAAATAATCGCATTGCTTTTTCCATTGTTCCGTTTTCTCGATGAACTCTTTCCAGGATTTGCATACTCTTTCTAGGTGCGCCAGCTCTTTGGGTCCCAAAAAACTCAAAACATGGCTGAATTCATCATTCCTCAGGAGCCTCACATCCGGGCTTGGAAAAGGAGCATAAGTCGACACCGCATTCGCCATAAAACTTTTCCAAAAAAAAACAAATTTGATTGGAGGATTTTAGAAGAACGTTTTATTTCGAACAAGAATATAGGAGATTAGTGCATTTATAAATGTTGCAGCTTCACTGTACCCAAAAACGGTACAGTTGAAATTACTGGCAACCGACGTGGCAGGCGTATGCGTTTTTGCGATCGAAAAGCTCGAGTTGCCTTTCGACGGCTTTTTTGATGGCTTCTTCAGATTGGATGATTTCAAGTTGGTGCCATTGTTGCTTTTTATCAATCAAACGGCCTAGTTCATCGATGTTGAGTAAAGTGATCAGAGGATCTCGGTTCAAACGCGGGTCCACGTTGCGGGGCATACTGAGATCGAAGATGACCTGATTTTTGGCGGGATGGTATCGCATTTGTCCGGGATGGATCAAATATTCATGCTGGTTCGTTCCGCATACAACTAGATCGAAGTCTTGCCAATCAGACATATTAGACCATTCTAAAAGATGAAGGCGATACTCCTGGGACATCTCTTGGGCAGAGACCAATCCTCTCGTGCAGAGGCTGAGATGATCGATCCCTTTTAATTTGAAGTAACGGATGATTTTTCGGTTTATCTCAGAATTGCCAATGAAGAGAACGGATGATTCCTTGATGTTTTTAAACAGGGCCTGACCGAGTTCAAAAATCATCCCTTCCAAACTGACATTTGTTCGGACAAGTGCCGAAGAGGCACGGATCCATTTTCCGATTTTTAAAGACTTCTGGAACATAAAATGGATGCAGCTCGGCAAATGATGATAGAGGCAAGCATTTTCGTACGCTTCTTTGACCTGCCTCTGGATTTCCGATTCAGCAATGATCACGCTATCCAGCCCTGTTGTCACCAAAGCCAAATGGTTAAAGCAATCTTCGCCAAAATAAGAATAGAGCTTATGTTCGAATGGCAGATCGATCCAGCTTCTCAGAAGATGGAGGATCTCGCTGTGCGCTTCGGCTAGATCTTCTGCGCTGAAGTAGACTTCTGTTCGATTGCATGTAGAAAGCAGAACGCAATTCAGTCGATCTGCGTGTGAACTTTCGCCGCCAAAACACTGTTGACATGCTTTAGCTAGCAGCTCCCTTAAATATAGATCAGAAGATTTGTAACTGATTCCGACCAGACCTACACGCATGAGACCATCGCGCTATGTGAAAAAACTTTGATTTTTATAGTTCGCACATAATCTAGGCAAGCAGAATTTCAAAATCTAGAAAGAACACGGTTGATGGCATCCGATCGGAAGCCTCGCCTTTTCAGAGATTGGAACACTTTCATTTTTTGCTTTGGGTCTTTCCAAGAGGTGTTTTTGTATCGCTTTGCAATGAGTTGGTCAATGATCGTTTCCTGATTGCTCTCGACTTCTTCCATGATGTTTTTAAAGGTTTCAGAAGTGATATTACCTAACGATTTGATTTTCAATGAGATATAATCAGGCCCGTAACCCTTGCGCTGTTCGTTGTTAATTACAGACATAACATGCTTAGAATCATTGAGATAACTCCTACTTTCGCATGTTGAAAGTGCCGTATCGATCGCCTGAGAAGAAAATCCTCTCTCGGATAATTTCCGTTTTAACTCTTTTGAAAAATGACTCCGGATAGAAAGAAGCCTGACAGCTTGATCATAGCATGCTTTTTCCTCTAATTGAGAGAATAGTTGTTCCAAGTCCTTGAGGTTCATGCATCTTTTAATACTTCTTAAGTTCCTGAAAAACAGAGCCTTAGGAACTTCCCTCCAAAGTTCATCATCGACCATGACGATCAACGACTTACAATTGGGATTATCGGATTTCCATATTATTTTCATAATAATTATTAGTAAATTATTAAAATTTGATGTTGATAATTTAAAGATTCAATGTTAATATAAAGATAGTAGAAAACCCTTAATTAGAGGACAAATATGATCGATTCAATTAACAATTCCAGTGCTTTTCCTCAGACCCATTTCCAAGAAAAGCAGTCTCCTCTTATTACTGAATACCAGCATTTCCTGGGCGAGGGTACAACTCCCCAACAGGCCGAACAATTTCTCCAAGGCCTGGAACAATGGATGAACCATGTCTTTGCTTCCTTTGCCAGCGGAATGGAAAAAGCTAACGAAGCTTTAAAAGAATCCGCAAAATCTTAATATTTTTTTCAATTTTTTCGAAAGTTGAATTCTAATTTATTTTCATTTATATATAAAGTAATGCAATTCAACTATGAGATCGATTCATGGGAATAGATCCTATTCAGAATGAACCTACTCCAAAAGTAGGCGGTCCATCTCCCATTCCCCAAGGCGGGCCCGGGGGACCATCAAATGCTGAAAGCCCTTTCCGGAAGATGTTCGGCGGGAATATGACTCAAAAAGAATTTACACAATTCATCAATCAATTCTTGAAAGATATGATCTCTCAATTTAAAGCCGCCGATGCCAGATGGAAAGCGGCAATGGAACATTTGAAAAAAACTGAATCCGGCGACGAGTAATTATTTAGATTGTTATAGAACCTTTTATCTCTTAAAATATCCTAAACTTTTAGGATATCATGTCTTCTCAAACTACAGAATTTTTAAGTGTATCTGAGCATGAAGCGGGAATGCGCTTGGATAAGCTTCTTTCCACTTATTTTCCGGCTTATTCTCGGACCTATTTTCAATATTTGATCGAACAAGGGTCCGTGCTCGTCAATGGGTGCAGGCTTAAAAAAAGAGAAAAACCCAAACCCGGCGATGAGATCGAAGTCTGCTTTTTACTCACCCCCGAACTCTCCATCGAACCGGAAAACATCCCTCTGGATATTCTTTATGAAGATGAGCATCTATTGGCGATCAACAAACCTGCCGGCATGGTCGTCCATCCTGGAGCTGGAAATGTTTCTGGGACTTTTGTAAACGCCCTGCTTTTTTATTGTAAAAACCTGGAAAGAGATGCGGAAAATTTACGACCCGGCATTGTGCACCGGTTGGACAAAGGCACCTCAGGCGTTCTTTTGGCCGCTAAAACTGCTCAGGCGCATGAGCAGCTCGTATCTTTATTTTGTCAAAGAAAAATAAAAAAACGGTACCTTGCTGTTTGTCTTGGCAATCCTGGAGACGGGCTCATTACTGCAGCTATTGGACGCCACCCGATCAAACGTAAAGAAATGACCGTGTGTAATGAAGGGGGAAAAGAAGCAATCAGTCAGTGCAAAGTTTTAGAACACAATGAAAAGTTCAGCCTCGTGGAAGTCGATTTAATTACAGGGAGGACTCATCAGATACGCGTTCATTTAAAATATAAAAATACACCTGTTTTGGGCGATCCAGTATATGGGTGCGCTTCCATGAATCAAAAATATGGCTTAGAAAGACAGATGCTGCATGCTTATCAAATTACATTTATACATCCGATTACTCACAAGCCGATCGAAATCACTGCTCCCCTTCCTGGTGATATAAAAAAATTTATAAATCAAATAAATTTTTTAGGAAAAAATCACCGGTAGCTATATATATCTATCTGAGATATTCTTCTTAAAGACTATTGCCTTCGTCTGAATACAAATTAAGGATCGAACTATGAAAGAGTTTGTTGAATACATTGTCAAAAATCTGGTCGACCATCCTGATAAAGTCCGCATCAATGAAATCGGTGGAACTCACACTCTTATCATTGAACTTGGCGTAGAAAAATCTGATATCGGTAAAATTATCGGGAAAAAGGGAAAAACGATCAATGCCATCCGCACTCTTCTCATGTCGGTCGCAAGCCGAAATGGGATCAGAGTCAATCTTGAAATCCTTGAAGATGCTGGTGCTAAATAAGCATAGAACATGGGCCATTTCTGATGGTCCATTGTCTTTATGAGTTTGTTGATACCCTCTAAGTCAACAGGCGAGGAAGATACGGTGAAATCATTCCTTTGCGCGAGTTGATCGATCCTGCTTTATAGCGCACAACAGCGATCGGCAACTGTTTTTCTTTTGAAGAGGCAAATTTTCTAGGGATAGGCAGGAAGCTTTCTGAAAAGATTTTTTCCAGTTCTTTTCCGTTCTCTCCTAAAAATTCTACTTCTAGTTCGTTATGGATGACTTGAGGCGAGGATCTGAAAGCATTTAGAAAACTTTTTAAATGCTCGATCGCCTGTTCTATAGTTGGGATCCAGATCCACAGCTCATCTTTATGTGTGTATTTTCCTCTGGTCCCAGCATAAAGATCGTCCGCACTGGCAAGCGTGCTGATCATATGCAAATGCAGATCGACTTCATTTTTCTCTCTATGAAAAGTACGCGCTTCTTCAACCCACATGACACGGAGCTGATCGGCATGTTTTTGGAAAGATGGGACATTCTTTCTAAATAATTTGGTCTGACCTACTCTGCAACAGCCATTCTGTTCTTTGGTGTCGGCAAAAATATTGGAAGGTTTTCCTCGAACGCATAATTGGATGTTCTCCTCGATAGAATTTTCCTTGGAGAGGTAAATTCTGCGATACAGGGAGTACATATCATTGTTTTGCAAAATGCGCTGAGCGGCTTCTTGTACAAATTGTCCATTTTTGGAAAGATCATCAAAAGAAATGATTTCTACTTCTTTTTTTAATGCCAATGATTTGAGGCGGTTTAAAAGAGATGCGACGATTTCTACATCGCGCTGTGTCACTTTCGTCAATAGATCTGTGTCGTCTAAAATAGCGTAAAGGAAGTGTAAATACTCTACAAATTCTCTTTGAGGATGGATAAAATGGGTACTTTCATCCTCTAAAGCCATCTGTCTTTGCAACAGACGCTGCATGGTCCTCTTGTTTCTTGGCGAGGAGAGGTCTTTGGAGACTGCTTTAATTTGTGCTTCTATTTCGTCTGCATGCATGCCGCCGGCACTATATCGATCATTGATCCTGAAGGCCAATTCGGCGACCATGGCATTCGAAGATTGAGAATCTGTGATAAAAGCAACAGGGGGACTAAAGGTATTTAAAGCACTTTTATGATGATCGATGACGCTGATCACTTCTAAATAGGAAGGAATTTTTGTTTCCTCCCTGTTGCAGAAATCTCTTAATGTAACGGTTCCTAAAACGGGTCTATGGATATCTGACGCATGGACGACGCCCAGCGGGACCATCTTCCCTTTTCTATCGGAATACGTGACAGTGAGATAGGGATAATTATTCATCTTACTGCGAATTTCTTCTACATCAGCTCGATAGCTCACAACTTGCGGCGCATATCCGAAGACCTGGGTTTTGATATTAAGACAAACTTCTAATCTCTCTACATAGACACGTATACTCTGAATGGCCTTGTCCAACCCAGTAATGATCTGTTCCAATTGATGAAAAATTCGAGGACGGTTTTCGATCAGATATCCTGAGCGGTCAAAGAGCGGAGACTTTTGCAACGATTCGACAAGGTCTATGAACTCCTGAAATTCGTAGATGGAAAGTTTTTTCATCGCCCGAGCGAACTCTTCAAATGTGCTCTCCAACCCATTTTTGACCTTGAGGACCTTGATCAGATAATCTTTCACATGGTTTTTTTGATTCTCAGTGAATTCTTTGGCAGGTTGAGAGTCGATGATCCGTGTTCCGAATACAGATTGGATGAAGTCGGGCAAATCCTTCAGTGATAGATTCTCTTTCCCGAACAAAGAGATCAACTTGACGTGCAAGTTGTTTTCAAACCATCTCAAACAATTATTCAGGAGCATGACAATTTGTCGCACCCCTTCAGCATCGAAATTGCGCCAATCGCCGAGAAAATACCCCATATCATCGACTAAAACGATCGCATTTTGACTCCGTTCCCGATCGATGCCAAAACTGGACTCTCCGACGTGCTTTTTGATCACCCCTTTTTGGGTCAGAAGTTCAAAACTCGATAAAGCCAGGGTCGAACGGGTCTTGGCCAGATAGTTGAACACGTTCTCGCCGAAAATTTGATTGAACAAAATGGAGATTTCTATTTGGGATGCGGGCGGCCCCCCAGGAACATTCCACAAATGCAAGCCTTCGCTGACACGGCTTGCGAAAGCGTCCATCCATCCCCAAAAAGCAGACACCGTCGTATCTAAATCCGGAGATCCATGCGCAGTGACGAAATGGCTTCCTGGATACGTTTTTCCCATGCCGATAGGAAACAGCAGTTGGTATTCTTCCCTTGGAATCCATTTCCCGGCAATATGTCCTCTTACCCAGTAATTTTCTTTGGTGTCCAATCCGGAAAATTGATTTAGCCAAAGCTCAAAACTGGAAAAAGCGTAATGATCGACGATCTTTTCACGATTGACCCTGTCTATATATTCTATGATTGCCGGCAGTAGAAATGACGGACCATCGGTCCTTTTGATGAGATCGAGTAGAATCCGATTGATCCGATCGTTCCGTTGTCTGTCATTGAGTTGTTTGAAATCTTCTGTTTTGAACTCTGCGCACACGGCCTCAAATTCTGGGAACCCTTCTGAAACGAGAACAAAATCTCCTAATTCTTTCGAGTCCTTAAAGCGACCAGAGACGGTCTTGTGATGCTTTCCTGTCGCTTTTTTCATAGAAAAGTCAAAAATTTATAAACAGGTTAAAAATCGGATTGAGCAGGACTCGAACCTGCGACCGCCCGCTTAGAAGGCGGGTGCTCTATCCAGCTGAGCTATCAATCCAAAGCACATTATTTTATCAATACAATAGTCAATATTCAAGTTTATTCCGCGGGCACGAGCTTCAGAGTAGAATCAAAATCGGCTGGCTGTGACTGTTTTCTATAAAGCTCTTCCTGCTTCGATGTGATTTTTTTGTACTCTTCAAAAGTATGGATAATCGACGGCCTTACAAAAATAATCACATTTCTCTTTTCATCGTGCTCCCGTGTTTTACTAAAAGCAGCTCCAATAATCGGCAGACCCCCTAAACAGGGAAGCCCGGCCTTATGATGTGATTTTGCATTTCTAATCATTCCGCTCAATACAAGAAAATGTTTATCCGGCACATGAACATGCGTCACCATGTTGGTTTTAGTTGTACGGATCCCATTTACCATCGTAGTGGATGTTTGTGTATGATCGAGGCTCTCGGTGATTTCTTCATCGATATCAAGGGTAATGATGTCTCCTTCTCCCAACATTGGAGTGATGCTGAGACTGACACCGATATCCCTATATTCGATATTCGCTGTAGTCTGTTGACTTTGTCCGACTGTCTGAACGACAGAACCCGTAAATGGAATATTGTCTCCGACAAATATTTTCGAATTTTTGTTATCCTGAGTAATGATCTTCTGGTTCAAAACAATGGAGCTGTCCCCATCGGTCTGCAATGCGGAAACCAAAGATCCTAAAGTGAGAAAAGATTTTCCCTTGTGCAAGATGATATCCCCAATCACCCCTATATCAAAACCGCTGCCTATGGGAAATTGATTCAGTCCCGTAGGCGTCAGCACAGAATTGATCCCTTGCATCACTCCTGCAAAAGGCGACGAGGAATTGTTGGACGAACCAGGTGGAAAAGCTACTGGACCCGGCGCAAAATTTCCGGTTCCAAAGCCAATTTTTTCTCGATATTGGCCTCCTCCGGCCCATTCCAGGCCAAATTCCAACCCTTTCCTGACATCCGTCTCGATCACTAGAACTTCGATGAAGACCTGTTTCGAAGGCGCGTCTAATTTTTCGATCAGTTTTTTTAATCTTTCCAAAGTTTCATCATCTGCTGAACATAAGAGGGAATTGGTACTTTTTACCCATTGAAGAGATTGAATTGCGTTCAGCAGCTTTGGAGACGTGTCGGGCCGAGACCCAAGATCTGCGGCAATTTTTTTAACCGCATCTTCGATTTCGGAACCTTGATGATATTGCAGCTTATAGACGAAAAATTGATTTTGTTGGGAAGGTCTTCTAAATAGAGAAGATTCCAAAGAGGCCATCATTTTGTCCGTCGATAGTTTTTTACCTTCTCCGCTTGATCCAGGAGAGGTTTCGCCAAGTCGATGGACCACGTAGTAATTGTCATTCTCTACGACTGCGAACCCATGCACTTGCAGCATTTGCACCAGAGCTTTCAAGATATCTTCCGAACCGACGGATTTACCTGTAGAAAATGTAATATTGAACTGGAGGTCCTGATTGTCGAAAATAAAATTCACATGAGAGATTTTACTGACAAACCGGATGAACTCAATGATCGGTACATCATTGAAATTGATGTTATGTGTATTTGCAGATGACGAGGACAAAGAGGCTTCCGCTTCCTCAGATTCGATCAAAGCGGGACAGCTCAACATTAACAACCCTGCTAATGTCATTTGCAATGATAAATTTTTTATTTTTTTTGTCTTATATTTAATCATAATTAAGCAAAGCCACGAACATTATATGTAGACCCGTTATTTTTATGTAGCTATTTCGAAAACTTGTGAAATTAGGGGCCGTTGTGAAATAATCGATGCGCCCAGCAGGTTTACGGAACTGAAATGTTATGAATGCAGTCACGATTGATAAGTTAGATATAAAAGTCCATGAGCGGTACGCGCAAGACCAGCAGAAGCTCGACACAAGTTACATCAAAGAATCCGCTTCGATCGCTCCCCATTCGGAAATCATCGGCACTTCTTCGATTTACTCTTCAAAATGGGAAGAGCTATTTGAAATTCAGGCTAAAAATATCTCGTGGGCCAATTTCTCTCCGCCGCCTGGATATCAATTCCAAGCGAGAAGATTTTTCAGCTATTTGATTGCCCCGTCCATTCCACTTTGGGAAGAGGACCAAGAGGAAGTCGAGAGCGATACGGAAGAAGATAAAGGAGAAATGAAGAAAAGTCTCCTCGATCTGCTCACGAGCGTTAAAAGTGATAAAAAAGGAGGAATTTCCCATCTCATCGAAAAAGAAAAAACAATCCTTTTGAACCTCTTCGACTCGATCAAAGAGCTTAATACTCTTCTGAAACACATCAACTCCCGAAAAATCCAATATCAAAAAGGCTAATTTTAATTGCATGAACTGTTCTAAAAACTTAATCAATGCCTCCATAGACATGTCGGGTGCGTGACGCCCCTGCGACCCCTTGAGCTGTTCATGCTGCGATCAACGTGTCCGACAGAGTCGCCCACTATCGCGTCCTCGTCGCTCCGCCGTGCAGAGCACTGTCTATGCTCCTGCGGTGCGATTGCTCTTTGCCTGAAACAGCCGTTGGCTGCAATGCGCATTCCTTCCCAAACCTGTCGGTTCGGGGCCCTCCCATGTCGCATTGCAGGGCTATTCTGATCCAATACACGAATATTTTTTACATTCTTAATAAATAAACCGGGCCTGCGGAGGGACGTGGAAGGAACCCGAACTGATAGGTTTGGGAAGGAACGCGCGTCGCAGCCGATGGATTCAAGGCGCAATGCAAAATCGAACCGCAGGAAAGCCGCAAGGCGTGGGAGATAGTGCTGTGCACAGATCCCTGACGAGGACTCGATTTGGCGAAGCGGATTGAAGCTCAAGAGGGTCGCTGGGAACATTGGCGAAGCGCATGTTACCCGACATGTCTCTAGCGGAACAATTGTATTTCTTAGTTAAACATTTTTGCCAAAATCCAGGATTTTGTTAATGTGCGTTCATTAACATAAGAGGTGTTTTTATGGAAAATAAGCCGCTTTCTATCAGTTTGATCGGTGCTACCGGCCGTATGGGAAAAAGAATCATCAAGCTCAGTATGAACAATCCAGAATTTAAACTTGTAGGAGGCTGCGCCGGCCAGTTCTCCAATCATGTCGGGATCGACCTCGGATCGATCATCAAAGAGGAACCCATGGGTGTGATTTTAGATAGCAATAAAGAGAATGCATTAGAAAAAGCGGATGTCGTAATTGATTTTTCAGATCATCATGCGACGGTAGAAAATTTAGAGGCGGCAATCAAACAAGGCAAGCCGATCGTCATTGGAACTACCGGCCACCATGTCGACAATGAACGTGCAATTGAAGCTGCCAGCAAATACATCCCCATTCTTTTTGCATCCAATTTCAGCCTTGGGATGAACTTGTGCATCCAGGCGGTGCAGAATTTCGCACAGGCACTCAAAGGACAGTGCTTCATCGACATCATTGAAGCTCACCATGTTCAAAAAAAAGATCTCCCAAGCGGTTCGGCGATCGCACTCGCAAATGCCACGAACTTCCCCCAAATCTGCATGAGCGTGTCTCTGCAGGAACCAAGAAATAAAGATGCCGTGATCATTCATTCCATCAGAGCCGGCAACAACGTTGGAGAGCATACGATTGTTTTCACATGCGCTGAAGAAAAGATCGAACTTAAATATCAGGCTTTTTCAAGAGATGTTTACGCAAAGGGAGCTTTAAAAGCAGCCCGGTTCCTTGCAGATAAGCCTCCAGGGCTTTACTACTTCAAGGATGCTTTTTTCAATTAACCTTCACTATATATCCCCGACCCTTTAAAATGGGGGTTCCTCGGAGAGAAATATATGAAACCTATCGAAACCGTTAAGCTAAAAAAATTTTCTATAGGCACAGGGCATCCCCTTGCCGTCATTTCCGGACCTTGCGTCATTGAAAGCGAAGACCATGCCATCAATGCGGCTCTGGCATTAAAAAAAATGTTCGAATCCTTGGAAATGAATTTTATCTATAAATCCAGCTACGACAAAGCCAACCGCTCTTCTTTTCAATCGTTCAGAGGGCCCGGCTTAGAAAAAGGGCTCCAAATTTTGGAACGTATAAAACTGGAGTGCGATGTTCCGGTCACGACCGACGTGCATTCGGTCGAAGAAGCGAGAGCTGCTGCACATGTCTGCGACATCATTCAAATACCCGCTTTTTTATGCCGGCAGACAGATCTTGTCACAGCAGTAGGGAAAACCGGAAAAATCGTGAATGTGAAAAAAGGACAATTTTTAGCTCCTTGGGATATGAGCAATGTTGTGGAAAAAATCCTCGCCACAGAAAATCGACAGATCATCCTGACCGATCGCGGGACTACTTACGGATACAATAATCTTGTGAGCGACATGCGCGGCATTCCGATCATGCAGCGGTTTGGATTCCCCGTCTGCTTCGATGCATCGCATTCCGTGCAATTGCCCGGAGGCCTTGGAACATCTTCTGGCGGACAAAAAGAATTCATTCCAACTTTGACAAGAGCTGCCGTTGCAGCGGGCTGCAATTGCCTATTCATCGAATCGCATCCCAATCCTCTCGAGGCCAAAAGCGACAAAGAAACGGTGATGGGTTATGATGAATTGGAAAGATTGATGAGAGACGTGAAACAAATTTATGAAATCGTACAAGGGTTTTAATCGAAATGTTTCGTAGGACGACTGTCATTTGCTTATCCGGTTTTGGTCTGCTAGTGGCATTTTGGATCTTCCAATTTTGCGTTGTACGCTCGACCGATTATGAAAAATATACATCCTTCGTACAACAACGAGAACTTGCTTCCTCATCCAACTCTGTATCTTCTTCCACCCACCAAAAACGATATGGAGTCCGCAAGGATATCTGGTTTGCGCAAGAAGACGGCTCCCGTCTGCATTATCAAATCGAGAGCGAGTCTTCGATCCTCACTCTTTTGCCCGGAAAAAAATTTGATATCATTGAAAATTTAGAAAAAATGAAATGTTGGATGCAGGATAAACTGTATCTATCCTCCAATGCACAGCCAATACAGCAAATGCGCTATTTCGAGGCCGACCATGGAACCTACCAATACACCACACAACAGTTTGTCGCGCAGGCGGTGGCCCTTTCCTTGTTCCGCTTGCCGGGACATGCCCTGCCTGTAAAATACGATTCAAAAAGCGCCTTTTTACGGGGAATAGCCCAGGATGTTTCCTTTTCGGTTTCTGGGAAGACGCCCCAGTTCCAAGCACAAAACTTCAAGGCGATTTTAAAACAATCAAATGAGGGGTAGTTAACATGCGCTCAAATAGGATGGTTCTTGTCTGCGCAGTAAGCATCTTTCCTATCATGGCATTCGCCTCTTTTCCTGATACAGGTTCTGTCTCTTCCGCTCAGGCTGCCTATGATGGGAACGCCCTCGTTCTCACAGGGCATGTTGTGCTGGACCATGGGCTTGGCAAAATGAATGCAGAACAAGCCTCTCTCCAGCGGCAGGAAAACGGCAAAGATTTTCCATTTTCCATGATTCATTTGCACAAAGATGTGTTATTGAGCTTAAAGACTAATGCTGAGATCCGATGCGATTCCGCTGATCTCGATTTCACTGCCCTCAAAGGCTTTCTCTCTTCTACCGGTACTGGAAAAGTCGTCTATACCGATACTCTGAAACAAAAAAATGATACCGCCGTTTTTCGCATTCTGAGTCAAAAAGTGGAACTGGGGATGTCCAAGCAAGGCCACGATGGGAACAAGACCGATTATGAGATCGAGACCATCCTTGCTAAAGAAGATGTCATTGTCGATTATGCAAATGAATTTACCCTTCGCGCGGACCACGCCCTATACCGAAAAGAAGCTCTTCCAAAAGGAAAAAAATCTTCCAAAGAATTCCAAGGTGTCATTTCAGCTTATCCTAAAGACGCCAAGTCCCAATGCCGATTGACCCATGAAGGCGATATCATCGATGCCGACTCGATCGATCTCGATATGCCTAATTCCAAACTTTCGATGTATCGACCTAAAGGTTTCATTCTTTCGAGCCTTTTTCCGGGTTTGCAAAAAGGAGAAGTGCAATTCACTTGCGATCATCTCACTTGGCAACACGACAAGGACACTCTACTTTTAAAAGGACATGTGCAAGTCAATGAAAACTGCCTAGGCACTTTAACTTCCGACGATGAACTGTTCATTACCCAGAGCATTCAAGATGGCAAGCGCACATTGAAATCTCTTAGGGCCAAGGGAAAAACCTCACTTGAATATAAAGAAACGGATGACAAGATACGCAAGCTCAATACAAATGGCTCGATCCGGATCGACCAGGAAAAACTCCAGGCTTTTATCGACAGCCCTGAATTGCAGGGAAAAGTCTTGCCTGAGCAACAACTTTCTTATGAAGATGAACAATTTACGATCTATTCAGATAAAGCGAATTTAGAATACTCGGTCGTTGACGATGCACTTCAACCCGTTTCCATCACACTTAGAGGCAATGTCCGACTGCTTTCACGCGATCAAAATAAGCCCCCTCGCATTGCATCGGCCGACAGGGTCAACTATTCTCCATCCACTCAAACATTGATTTTAGGCGCTAATCCCGGAAAGAGAGTTTTGTTCTGCGATGAAGCGCAATCGATGCGTATCAGCGCGCAAGAGATCCACGTTACCCATAATCCGGAAACACATGAGGAATCTGTGAAAGGGATCGGGAATGTAAAATTTGCCTTCACAGTAGAAGAGACAGATATTCTTAATAAAATATTCCCCTCTTTTCTACTCAATCATCAAGAAAAAATGATTCATCCAGCAAATGAGGCAATACAAAAATGACCGATACGGGAATCAAATATAAGCCAAAAGCCTATCCTTTCGTGACAAAAAAAGCGCAGTTATCTCTTGCCAAAATTGCTCTGACAGAAACATTAGAAAAGGCAAAGCTTGCAAACCCTATTATTCTAAAGACGCAAGACCTTGTCAAAGCTTATGGAGAAAAAGCAGTTGTCAATGGACTTTCTTTCAACGTAGGCAAAGGCGAGGTAGTCGGACTGCTGGGTCCAAATGGAGCCGGAAAAACCACCGCCTTCTATATGACGATCGGCCTCATCCGCCCCGATGAAGGACAAGTTTTTTTCCAAGGAAAAGAAATCACGAATTTGCCGATCCATAAGCGTGCTATGATGGGCATGGGCTATCTTGCACAGGAGCCATCCGTTTTCAGACATTTGACAGTAGAACAAAACATCCTCTGCATCTTGGAAACATTGCCAATCAGCAAGCACGAGCGCAAATGCAGATTGGATCTATTACTCCAAGAGCTGCATCTGGAAAAATTGGCAAAAAAAATGGCATGCAGTCTATCTGGCGGAGAAAGGCGCCGTCTGGAAATTACAAGATCGCTTGTCACCCAGCCCTCTCTATTACTTTTGGACGAACCGTTCGCGAATATCGATCCTCTGGCTGTAAACGATGTCAAACACATGATCCGGCTGTTAAAAAGCAAAGAGATCAGCATTTTGATCACAGACCACAATGCTCGCGAGATTTTTTCGATCGTCGATAGAAGTTATCTGATCCGTGAAGGCAAAGTCATGATGTCCGGCTCTGTCGATGAACTGTTGCAGAGCAAAGAGGCACGCACTTCTTATTTCGGCGAAGATTTCAGGCTCTAAAATTCCTATTCATGCGGCTTGACATGCTGCCGCGCATATTTATTTACGATGTCCATGATTTTGATCTTTCTCCAAGTGCACTTTTGAAAGTCACCTTTATTGTCAAATTGACTTGCACAGTCGATCAATTCCTTAGCTTTTAGATAGGTCACATGTTTGTAAGTAGCAGTAAAGCTATTCCCAGTTCCAGAAATGCCGCGATCTTTTTCAATGGTCAATTTTTCTATGACGTATTTACTTTTTGGCGAAAGTGCATCCATACTCATTACATCACGAATGTATGTTTGCGCCTGCTCACAGTGCATAAATTTTTGTTCTTTCGGTATTTGATCAAAGCTAACTCTGCAGCCCATAAATGCCTCTGGATTGAAAAAGGATGAATAAAATTTGAAGTAAGATTATATTCAATTTTCTATTCCCATTCGAATGTTATTTTTATCCCTCAAGGAGGATCCAGTTTATGATGAGCCGCTCTGTCGAAGAAATCGTTCAAGACTATTACACTGACATGCAGCAAGCTTTCAAAACTGGGAAGCTCAATCTGAATAAACTTCACCTTGCTGAAGATATCCTGTTTTTACGTCCCGATAAACGTTTTGAAGGAAAACAGAACGTGGAAAAAATGCTTCAGGAATTGTTTGTACCCAGTATAAAACGGTATCAGATCGTGCACCAATTCCATGATAAAACTTCTTCTTGCTACGTCATAGACTGCATCACGAAAAAATCTGTCACAATACCGACCGTGGAATGGCTAAAAGTCAAAGATGGAAAAATTTATGAAATCCATCATTTCTTCGATCCTACTTTGTGGACAATGCCATTATAATGAGTTTATCGATCCCGAATGATTTCATCGATCCAATCACATGGGGCTGGATAGAAAATCCTGTTGTAACGCCATGCAATCATGTATTCAGTAAAGCTTCTATTACAAGATGGCTCCATTCAAATAAAACCTGCCCAATTGACCGTGTCCCGATTAAAAAGGAAGACTTAGTAGAACTGGATGAAATGAAAGAAAGAATCAATCTCTATATTTCTGAGCATCCAGAAGTTTTGGAGGCGATCAGAAAAGAAAAGGCAGAACAGTTTGAAAAAGAAAAAATGCTATTCATAAATAAAGGAATCAAAATACTGGCTCCGATTGTTCTTGGATCGACCGGATTTCTGTTTGGAATTTCCAGGATTCTTTCTGTTAAATTGGACCTTTCTTCTATTTTGCGCATATCAGCAAGTATTTCCTTACCTTGGATGTTAGTTCCTTGTTTAAATCCAGATTATATCGTAATTATGAGCGGAGTTTCCACCGCATATGTGGTTCTTTGCTTAACAGGCAGTTCTGTTTTTGCAGGTTCATTTGGATCGAGCGTTCATTTTATAGGAAAAATTGCAATCCATATTGGGAAGAGGATCAAAGAAGGAAACTTGGGACCCGCTTCTCTTGAATTGAGGGAAGCTGTACGATACATGTTTCCCTAGTTTGCTCAAGGCTGTCCAATGCATCCATAACAACGCTTACAGGAAGAGTAGAGAGGCAATCGCTCACTTTACTTCCTCCGCAGCCATCCATGTAACAGGGTCTGCAGGACATTTTTTGAGCGACGACCCGGCTGTTCGGATTCCTCCATGGGCCCCAATTCTGTTCTGAAGAGGGTCCAAAGAGAACAACTACCGGTGTCTTCAAAGCTGAAGCGATATGCAAAGGCACAGAATCGACGCAAATTACGGCCTTACTCATTTGGATCAATGCCGATAAATCTTTCAATGTCGTTTTACCGGATACATTCAAAACCTCGACATGTGGAACTAAAGCAAGGATTTCTTTTACCATGGCAACTTCCACAGCATCGGGGCCTGATGTGATCACAATCTTTTCTCCCCGCTTGTGCACTTCTTCGATGATGTTGGCAATCTTCGCAACGGGAGGACATTTGAAGCGCCATCTAGAGACTGGGTGGAGCAAAATGTAGCTCTCTGGAGAAATTCCAGCCTGTTCGATCATGTATCTCATTCGCGCGATCGTCTCATCGGAAATATGCAATCTAAGCTCTCTTTCTTCAGGTTCAGGAAAAATGCCGATCCGCCTTAAAACATCAAGTTGTCTTTCCACAGTATGGCGTGGTGCCGGGCAATTTTTTACTATATGCGTGTACAGTTTCTTTTTCCCTTTAAACCCTTTGCTGCCAGGATCAAATCCCACTCGGAAACGACTGCCTGAAACAAAAGCAGCGATGGCTCCCCGATCCCCTTCGGTGAGATTGATCACCATATCGTATTCTTTTCTTCGAATGCCGATAAGAAAGGATGCTTCTCTGGATAATCGTTTGATTATAGGCAATTTTTTCCAATTGCGGTCGTAAAGAAAATATTCTGAAATTGCAGGATGTCCCTCCAGCATGGGATAGGTGTCTTTGTAAATCATCGCATCGATTTCGGCTGAGGGTAGTCTGTTCTTAAGACATGAGAATAAAGGAGATGTCAATAAAACATCCCCATGATGTCGCATTTTAATGACAAGGATCCGCTTTACCGATTCCAGGTCTGGATAATTTCCATAGGACATAAGAATCTATCTCATTAAAATTTTTCCAAAAACACAGATGAGTTTAATTTATCACATCTTTATAATTATACCCAAATATACCGAACGTGATTCAAAAATCGATAAAGGAGAGAATATGACTCGAGAGAAGACACTTTCAATCATCAAGCCCGATGCAGTGGGGGCTAATTATATTGGCGAAATCATCTCTAGATTTGAAAAAGCCGGGCTTAAAATCGTTGCAGTGAAAATGATTTACCTCACAACTGAACAAGCCCAAGCATTTTATGCAATTCATAAACACCGACCTTTCTTCCAGGAGCTCACGACGTTCATGTCATCGGGACCCGTCTTAGCGATGGTATTGGAAGGAGAAGAGGCAATCACAAAAAATCGGGAAATTATGGGCGCTACCAATCCAAAAGAGGCGACTGCCGGCACGATTCGCGCTGATTTCGCCAAATCGATCGACCGAAATGCTGTCCACGGCTCAGACAGTCCTGAAACAGCCAAAATCGAAATCCCTTTTTTCTTCAAGCCTCAGGAAATTTATTCTCGATAGTTTTATGTTTTCAACCGTTTTTCCAAATGGTGCAATTCTTCTTTTATAGGTTCCGGCAGATGTTTCCCGAACGTTGAAAAATAGTGTTTCAAATTCTGAACTTCTGCCAGCCATTCATCCTTTTCGATATGAAAAAGCTCCTTCATCGCATCATCGGAAATGTTGAGCCCTGAAACATCGATGGACTCAGGGATTGGCAGATACCCGATTGGAGTCAAAACGGCATGCTCTTTACCTGTGCATCTTTCGAATATCCATTTCAGAACGCGTATGTTCTCTGTAAATCCAGGCCAGAGCCACGACCCATCTTTGGATTTTCTGAACCAATTTACATAAAAAATTTGAGGAAGTTTTTCAGGATCTCCTTGCAGGCCCATGTGCAGCCAATGGGCAAAATAATCTCCCATATTGTATCCGCAAAAAGGAAGCATGGCAAAAGGATCGTGACGTAGTTTTCCTATTGCACCCGCGGCAGCAGCAGTCGTCTCAGAAGAAATACTCGCTCCCAAAAAAACCCCGTGCTGCCAATTGACCGACTGAGATACAAGCGGGATCGTCGATGGTCGCCTTCCTCCGAAAATGATCCCTGAAATGGGAACCCCTTCGGGTTTTTCCCATGCATTATCGATAATAGGACATTGCGATGCCGGAACAGTGAAACGGGCATTCGAATGGGCTGCAAGCGTGCCTGAACCTGAAGTCCAGGGATTTCCTTTCCAATCGATCAAAGAAGAGGGTGGTATCTTAGTCATTCCTTCCCACCAAACATCTTTATCTTGAGTCAATGCGACGTTTGTAAAAATCGTATTTTTTGAGATGGTCTTCATGGCATTTGGATTCGTTTCAAATGAGGTTCCCGGAGCCACTCCGAAAAAACCAGCTTCCGGATTGATTGCATATAGCTGTCCATCTGCTCCAAATTTCATCCAGGCAATATCATCGCCTACGCATTCCACTTTCCATCCTGGAAGAGAGGATGAAAGCATCGCCAAATTCGTTTTTCCGCATTGACTTGGAAAAGCGACTGAAAAATATTTTTTCTTACCTTCCGGATTGGTAAGGCCTAAAATCAGCATGTGCTCTGCCATCCAGCCCTGATCGCGTGCCATCACAGATGCGATACGAAGAGCAAAGCTCTTCTTTCCTAAAAGCGCATTGCCTCCGTATCCGCTTCCAAAAGACCAAATGCTTCGTTCTTCAGGGAAATGCACAATGTACTTTTGATCCGCACAACACGGCCAATCCACATCTTTTTGGCCTGGTGATAACGGGGCCCCGACAGAGTGCAGGCATGCGACAAACTCGTTATTTCCGAGAGCATCAATCGCTTTTTTCCCCATACGGGTCATGATATCCATACTGCATGCTACATACGGAGAATCTGTGATCTGAACCCCGATATGCGCCATTGGCGATCCTATGGGGCCCATACTGAATGGAAGGACGTATAGAGTTCTGCCCTGCATGCAGCCTGAAAACAACTTCATGAGAACAGCGCGCATTTCTTCGGGGTCTTTCCAGTTATTGGTAGGGCCGGCTTCTTCTTTGGTTTTCGAACAGATAAATGTCCGGTCTTCGACGCGGGCGACATCATTTTCAGTCGAATGACACCAAAAACTTTTGGGACGCTTTTCAGGATTGAGAGAAACAAATATTCCCTTATCGACCATCTCTCGGCACAACTGCTCATATTCAGTGTGGTTGCCATCCCAGAGATAGACATCGGAAGGTTTGCATAAGACAATGATCTCATCGATCCAACGGATCAACTTTTCATTTTTTGTCCATGCACGGAGATCGGAATATTTAGACATGCATTAGTAGCTTTACGCAACCAATGATTTGCGCTTTTTAAATTTATCCAGGTACTCTAAGGCTTTGCCCGTTCCCAAGCATACAGCCAAGAGAGGATTTGGCGCGACGATCACTGGCAACCCTGTTTCTTTGATAAGAGCCTTGTCCAGACCTTTGATAAGAGCTCCTCCTCCTGCTAGAACCATTCCCCGTTCCACTAGATCGGCTGCAAGTTCAGGTGGGCATTTTTCAAGAGTGAGTTTCACACTTTCGATGATTTGTTGGATCGGTTCAGCCAGACATTCCCGAATTTCTACCGAATTGATCCTTTTTGTAATGGGCAGTCCAGCGACCTGATCGCGGCCGCGCACTTCCATTTCGAGCTCGTTATCGCCAAGCGGATAGGCAGAGCCTATCGTCATTTTGATCTCTTCGGCCGTTCTCGGGCCGATCATCAGATTATAAGTGCGCCGCATGTAATTGACGATGCATTCATCGAATTCATCTCCCGCGATACGCAATGAGCGGGATTCCACAATGCCGCCAAGCGAAATAATAGCGATTTCAGTCGTTCCGCCGCCCACGTCGATAATCATATTTGCAGATGGTTCATGAACCGGGAGATCGACACCGATCGCTGCCGCCATTGGCTCTTCGATCAATATCACTTCTTGAGCCCCGGCGCGCAACGCAGAATCTTCAACGGCTCTTTTTTCCACGCCTGTGATTCCTGAAGGTACAGCGATGAGGATTTTCGGTCTGAACAAGCTGCGAGCAGGGGTCACTCTCTTGATCAACGCTTTCAACATTCCTTCGGCGATTTCAAAATCGGCGATCACTCCATCTTTCATTGGACGCACAGCGAGAATTTTTCTAGGAGTTTTGCCCAGCATTGCTTTCGCTTTATGTCCGACGGCCAAAACCTCGTTCGTGGTCGGATCGACAGCAACGACAGAAGGTTCAGCGAGAACGATCCCTTTGCCTCGCACAAAAACCAGAGTATTGGCAGTTCCTAGATCGATGCCGATATCGCTTGAAAACAATCCTGAAACTTGGCCGGCCTTGTTCAATACGACTCTTCCAAGTTTTGTAAAAATGTGTTTCATATTTAATTGATTACCCGAGGTCATAGTTCCTTACTTTTTATGTCTTAAGCAGCTCAAGCACATCTTCCCAAGTGAGCTTCGATATAGCTTCATCATCGCAGCTTACGACTTTCTTGACCAATCCTTTTTTCCTCTTCTGCATCTCAGCGATTTTTTCTTCAATCGTTCCAAGGGTGATGAGCTTATAGGAAGATACTGAATTTTTCTGTCCCAATCTATGGACACGGTCGGTGGCCTGACTCTCCACAGCGGGATTCCACCACATGTCGTAATGGATGACCGTATCGGCCCCGACGAGGTTAAGCCCTGTGCCCCCAGCTTTTAGAGAAACCAGGAAAACAGATACAGACTCATCTTCGTTGAACTGTTTGACCACCTCAAGGCGATTTTTGCTCGATCCATCCAGATACAGGAATCGAATCCCTTTCTGTTCAAAATCTTCCCTCATGATCTGGAGCATGCGCGTATATTGACTGAAGATCACAGTCTTGTGTTTGCCTTCAACCAGAGTCTGCAATAGATCGACAAGCATGTCATACTTCGCAGAATCGCCTGACTCCGGTTTCTCTTTGGCAAATATCGCCGGATGGCAACAGATCTGTTTCAGACGTGTCAAAGTAGCGAGAACGTGGATCTGCACTCTATCGAACCCATCGCGTTGAACGAGTTTGACCAATTCGTCCCTTGCCGATTCTGCATATGAACGGTAGAGCTCTTGCTGCACTTCGCTGAGCTGGCAATGATAGACAATTTCCGATACTGGGGGCAGATCGTCCAAAACATCGCTTTTCATTCTTCGAAGGATGAAAGGAGAGACCTTCTTGCGCAAATATTCCAGATTCTTAGTTTGTTCGCTGCCTGAAATACGCACATATTTCTCGATGAACCTGTCATATGAACTTAAAAATCCTGGCATCAGAAAATCGAACAAGCTCCACAATTCATCTAAAGAATTTTCGATCGGCGTGCCGGATAAAATGAGACGATGCTCTGCCTGGATCATTTTTACAGACTTGGCATTACGCGTCCCGCGGTTTTTTATATGCTGGGCCTCGTCTAAAATGACATAAGAAAACGGAGTCATTTTGTAACAGTCGATATCTTTCTGCAGCAACGTATACGAAGTGATGATGACATCGTATTCATCGATGGAATCAATCAGCTTCTTCCGATTGTTGGGGATCCCATCGACCACAACGACTTTTAACTTCGGATTGAATTTATTGAATTCTTCTTTCCAGTTATACAATAGCGATGTCGGGCATACTATGAGGGAGACATGCCGCGGTTTCTTTTGATGCTGGGTAATGGCGACGATTGCCTGCAGCGTCTTTCCAAGGCCCATGTCATCTGCGAGAATGCCGTTCAGGTACATCGAACGGAGCCGTTCCAGCCATTTCACACCATCGCCCTGATAGGTTCTAAGAGTCGCTTTAATGGTTTCCGGAATAGGACTGAACGTCAAATGTTTTTCGCCGATCATTTGTTTGCGAATGTCAACGAGCTTTTCCGAAATTGAAAATTCGACCGGCAGTCCTTCGAAATGCGCAGCCTCTATGCTGGCGAGACTCCATAATGGGCGCTCTAGTTTATGATCGTCGAGGACCTCGATCCCGAGCTCGTCAAATAATTGGATCACCCCTGAGATCCTATCCAAATCCAGGACTAGGATCTTCGACAATTTACCGCCTTCCGTTCCTTTCTTTTTCTTGAACTTCGGCGTGTCGAGCTCGATGAACGCCTTTTTCGAAGCCATGCACTCCCATAAGAGGTCCATTCTGACCCCTTTTAACGCGCCGTCTACCTGAAGTTCGATCTCATAGACATCGATCCTCGAAGTATGGTTCATGTGCAATTTAAATTTTGTCTGGTCGTAGATGAACTGGTCTAGAAGATTTTGAGGACAATTGAAAGTCACTCGATGTTGATTGCGCGGAATCACATCGGTCATGAATTCTACGATCTTCTTGTCTGATTTGGCGATATAGACGCCTTGTTCCGCATTGTAGACAAAATCTTGAAAGATATCTTCGATGATCCTGCGCTCTTCGACCAGATTGCGCGCCAAAATTCCTTGAGGAGAGACGAAGGATGAGAGATCTTCATAAGTCAAATAGGCTGACGCGGCAGGAATATTATGACCGTCATAATGAAAATGCAGGATCGCTTCCAATTCTCCATTCAAAAAGGACAGATCGCATTTGGCTTCGACATTGCCGACAAATGGCAACGTCACGAATTGTTCGATCACATGCTGATTCGCCACTTCTGCAAAACGGGAAAGTTCGGGAAGAGAATTTTCCACGAATGTTCCAAATAGAGGCTCTGGAATGGTCATATCTCGGATCGGCTTCAAATTGCGCAGATGCAGTCTCGTGATATGCGCAGGAAAGCGATAATAGGCGTTCTTGAAAAGCATTCCAGGTTTTGCGCACTCAAAAAGACGCGCTTCTTCTATGACAATCGCTTGTTGATCGATGAGGATCATCGTATTGATCAGCATCTTCGATGTGGGAGGCCCAATGTATTCAAGAATGAATTGCAGCCCTGCGGGAGAGGTCGAAAATCGCAAAGGCACTTCCATGCTTCCTTCATAGAGTCCCGGCAGAATGGGCAGTTCCTCATCTTGATGAGAGAAACCGAGGCTCGCCAACTGTTCCGAAGCGATTTCATAGGTTCGCGCAAGGATCATCCCGAAGATCTCGGCGTCGATTTGAGCGATCCTCTGCCAACGTTCCGAAGAGGGATTTTCCTGAAAACGAACATGGTCCCTTACAAGGCTTACGATCTCTTTTTGCGCCTGATCAAAAGATTGTACAGAAAAACAATATCTTCTTCCTCCGATGAAAATCGGCTCCTCGTATCTCAACGATTCAAAAAATGCTTTGATTTGCGGGATGTGGAGAGGCTTTGACCTAAAAGGAAGTCTCAGGGCGACCTGGATTTCTATCGGCCCTTTTGCTTCCCCGTCATGATTGTTCGGCAACGCAAAAATAAGCGCAAACTCTGCGCGATCGATCTGATTCTTTTCAGGCGCGCGGAAAAAAGGAGACACCGATAAGATCTCGGACGAGGTCACATACTCTTGCAACAGCTGCTTCTGGTATAATTCCTCCTGTCTCTGGACTTCCTTGGTCTCCGCTTCTTTGAATTTCACTAAAAGCTCTTCCCGTTCCTCTTCATCGATGTCATCATTTTTCCCAAAGTCCGCTTCTTTCGAATACGCGACCAATATTTCATCCAAATGCACTTCAAGATAGAACAGAAGGGCTGCTAAATGCTGGCAATCGTAATTATAAGGACAGTCGCAATCCGAATCGATGGTGACGCATTCGGTTCGATCGATTTCGATTTGACTTTCATAATGGTTCTCATACTGTCCCAAAATGCGGCTCGTGATCCGCATGGTCTTGCTGTCCAAATGGACCAGCTTGGCGGATACTACTTTTTGGTTTTCGTAAAGATCTCTACCCTCTTTGACAATATTGGACGAGAAATCTTGTTTCAGCTTACGAAAATTCAACATAACGGTTATTTGGTGCGACATTAATGGTTGATAATTGCTTTTACCTTTTTTCCTTAACTCAAGCAACAAAAAATATATTTAATTTAGATACAGGATCAATAAAATTTTCTTTTGAAAAATTTGAAGTTGGTCTCTAGATACATGTCGGGTAACATGCGGCGCGCCCATGTTCCCAGCGACCCTCTTGAGCTTCGATCCGCTTCGCCAAATCGAGTCCTCGTCAGGGATCTGTGCAGAGCACTATCTCCCGCGCCTTACGGCTTGACTGCGGTTCGATTTTGCATTGCGCCTCAAAGCCATCGGCTGCTCAAGCGCTTCCTTCCCAAGCCTAGCGGCTTGGGTCCCTCCTCGCGTCTCTTCGCAGGACCCGATTATAGTGTTTAACCATTCGTTGCAGTTGAATAGAATAGTCCTGCAACTCGACGTGGGAGGGCCCCGAACCGGCAGGTTTGGGAAGGAACGCGCGTTGCAGCCAGTGGATTCAAGGCGCAAAGCAAAATCGAACCCGCAGGAAAGCTCGAAGAGCGCGGGGGCTAGTGCTGTGCACAGCTCCCTGACGAGGACTCGATTTGGCAAAGCGGATTGAAGCTCAAGGGGTCACAGGGGACATCGGCGCAGCGCATGTCACCCGATATGTCTCTACCTACCTTTTAAACATTTACCAATATCTAATTTGATATTGGCCTTTTTAAAGAAAATTGATGAAGAAAAAGCTGTTAAAGAGATATGCTTTTTCTTTTGTCATGCGGGTGTAGCTCAGCGGTAGAGCATCACGTTGCCAACGTGAGGGTCGTGAGTTCAAACCTCATCACCCGCTATAAATTAATCTTTTTTGCGGGTGTAGCTCAGTGGCAGAGCATCACGTTGCCAACGTGAGGGTCGTGAGTTCAAGCCTCATCACCCGCTCAATTTTTCGATATCAAGCAATTCAAGGAGTTTGCAATGGAACAGAAAGAAATTCAGCCCCAGGAACTGGGAAACGCAGATGTACGAATCTCAATCCATCGCAAGCCTGCCTGCAGGGTCGAATTTTCTGTTACAGCTTCGACTTCGATCGTTCAGGATGCCCATAAAAAAGCTGTGAAAGCGATTGCAAAAGAAGTGACATTGCCCGGTTTTCGCAAAGGAAAAGCTCCTGAGCAACTCGTGCTTAAAAATTTTCCTGGACAAATCGAAAAAAAATGGCAGGAAGAAATCGCTGATGTCACTTTCAAAGAAAGCGAAAAGATCGCCAATGTCCCGTTGCTTTCAAGAGATGCCAAAGTCAGCTATGATATAAAAAATTATTCCTTTGATAAAGGGGCCGAACTGGTTTTCGCATTTGAGACAGAACCTACAATTCCAGCAGTCGATCCCAAAGAATTCCAGATGAAGGAAGTCCAGCGGCCTGAAGTGAACGAACAAAAGATCGAAGAGACGATCCGTCAAGTCCAGTTGTTCTTTGCCGAATGGAAAAAAATCACCGACCGCCCTGCACAAGAAAAAGACTTTGTCCTCCTCGATGTCGATGTGATCGAAGACGATCCTCCATCGAAACTTTTTTCCGATACCCGATTTGAAATCGCCGACAAATCGATGGCGAAATGGATGAAGGACCTTGTGATCGGGATGTCCGACGGCGATTCCGCCGAAGGAGTCAGTGTCCCGGACGAGGATGCCAAGCCCGAAGAGAAAGAAGAGTTAAAGCCTAAAAAAGTCAGAATCACTGTTAAAGCTATCGAAGAGCCCATTGCTCCTGAAATAGACGACCATTTTGCCAAGAGATTAGGGGTCGCAAATCTCGGAGAGCTCCGGGAATCAATAAGCAAGCTCTTGAACAAACAAGCCGATGCCCATGTGCTGGAAGCCCAGCGGGAACTGGCCAGTGAATTCCTCTTGAGCCATTATGTGTTCGACCTTCCCACATCTTTGATCCACAGAGAAGCACAGTTTCGGATGAGACAGCTTCTGCAAGATCCCCAATTTCAACAATATTGGGGCCAGATGAACGAGGAGGAGCGCAAAAATACGACCAATTCCATCTTAAAGCAGGCTGAAAAAGCGGTGCGCATGTTCTACTTATGCCGTAAGATTATTTCCGACGCGAACATCCCTGTCACACCTCGAGATATACACCCTGCCCCAAGCAGTGTGCTAGAGGCTCTTTTGAGTCCGAAAGGCCATTTCGAACATCAGAACAATCCGGAAATGCACCAAGCCGAAGCCTATTCCCGGCTCGTGTTAGAAAAGGCGGAAGACTACGTAATTCAGAATGCCGGCAAAGCTTAAACTGGAGAAAAATCAGTCTTCTTCATATATTTAAAATTATTAAATTTTATCTACCAAGAATAGGATATTCAGATGTATTCAATCCCCTATGTTGTAGAAGATACCGGCCGCGGCGAGCGTGCCATGGACATCTTTTCTCGCCTACTAAAAGACCGCATTATTTTCATCGGTACAGAAATTAACGACCAAGTCGCCAATACCGTCATAGCCCAAATGCTATTCCTTAGGGCGGAAGATCCCAAAAAAGATGTGAACGTCTACATCAATTCCCCAGGCGGCTATATCACTGCCGGCCTTGCGATCTACGACACCATGCGTTTCATGGGATTCGATATCAACACGTATTGTTTGGGACAAGCGGCCTCTATGGGTGCGCTTCTTCTCTCGGCAGGCACCAAAGGC
Organism: Rhabdochlamydiaceae bacterium; assembly: GCA_035478995.1. Classification (GTDB taxonomy): domain Bacteria; phylum Chlamydiota; class Chlamydiia; order Chlamydiales; family Rhabdochlamydiaceae; genus DATIJE01. The sequence goes on from DATIJE010000110.1 coordinate 48,658, forward strand.
AAACGCTTTGCCCTTCCCAATAGCCGGATCATGATCCACCAACCCTCAGGAGGCCTCATCGGCACTTCTGCTGACATCGAACTGCAAGCCCAGGAAATTCTGGTGCTCAAACAGATGTGCGCTAAAATCCTTGCTGATGCAACCGGCCAACCATTTGACAAGGTCATTATAGACTCAGAACGGGATTTTTACATGAGTGCTCAAGAAGCCATGAGTTATGGACTGATCGATAAAATTGCCACCCACACCACCAAAGCCACCGATGTTAAAACTTCTTAGGATTGCTCTATGACTAAAAAGGAAAAAGAGGCTGCGACCTGTTCTTTTTGCGGAAGGTCGGAAGATGCCGTCGAAAAACTGATTTCCGGACCTGAAACATATATTTGCGACAAGTGCGTGCGCCTATGCATGGAGATTGTAGAGAAAAAGCCTGTCCATCATGAATTGAAGCTGCTCAAACCTAAAGAAATCAAAGAGGCCCTTGATGAATATGTCATCGGCCAGGAAAGAGCCAAAAAGACCATCTCCGTAGCAGTCTACAACCACTATAAGAGGATCCGCTCGCTTACTAAAGAACGGGATGTAGAATACAGCAAGTCCAATGTCCTCCTGCTTGGCCCTACCGGCTCAGGGAAGACCCTGATCGCCCGGACCCTGGCAAACATCCTCGACGTTCCCTTTGCGATCGCCGATGCCACTACCTTGACCGAGGCAGGCTACGTAGGCGAAGACGTCGAGAATATCATCCTCCGATTGGTGCAGTCAGCCGACTATGACATTTCTCGAGCTGAGGTAGGCATTATTTACATCGATGAGATCGATAAGATCCGCAAGACCACAAGCAACGTCTCCATCACACGTGACGTATCAGGAGAAGGCGTCCAGCAGGCCTTGCTTAAAATCGTAGAGGGAACCGTTGCCAACGTCCCTCCAAAAGGGGGCAGAAAGCACCCCAATCAGGAATACATCCGGGTCAATACGCAAAATATCCTCTTCATCGTAGGCGGAGCATTCGTCCATCTCGATAAAATCATCGCCAAAAGGCTGGGGAAAACGACCATAGGATTCGACGCAGCAGAGTCCAAGCCGTTCGATTCGCACGAGACCAATTATCTGCTCTCTAAAGTTGAACCGGAAGATCTGATCCAATTCGGCATGATCCCCGAATTTGTAGGGCGGTTCAACAGCATCGCCAACTGCAACGAATTGACCATCGACGACATGGTAGACATCCTCGTCAAGCCCAAAAACGCCATCATCAAGCAATATACGCAGCTATTCGACGAGGAAGGGGTAAAACTAGACTTCACCAATGAAGCCCTCAGGGCCATGGCGGAAAAGGCTAAAGAGACCGGCACCGGTGCCCGCGCACTTAGAATGATTGTGGAAACACTATTGATGGACCTGATGTTCGACGTCCCCTCCGATCCAACGATCAAAGAAATCGTCGTGGAAGAAGACAGCATCAAAAACAAAAAACCCCCGATCATCAAAAGAACAGGGGCTGCTTGATATTAGATTAGTTTAGATTACTTGAGGGTCTTTTTCACTAAGTATAAATTTTGCATTTACGGGTAAGTTGGGCTTCTTAGAAATTTTGCGAAGTTTTGCCTTATGTTTGATGATGTTTATATGCTCCTGATCGACTCGCATTTCTTTAATTCCATAATGATTGTTTGAACCGGGTTTTGGTCCAAACGCGTAATCCAATCCATGACGGGTGTGATTCTGCATAAAAAATGTAATCATCGCTTCTTTTCCTCTATCAGCATTCCGATCAATTTTGACAACCGCTTCAAATGTCTTATTGCGAAAGTTGGTTCTAATGTTTTCAAAATCAGCATCGTCCCGTTTTTCAAACTCCATTTGACGACCGTAAGCTTCTATCATTTCTAAAGCGACCTTCAAAGATTTAGCGCGGATCTGAAACCCTATTAAACGGCTATCACTATAAGGATGTGTTCCATCCTGTAAAACATTTCCTTTAAACCTGGCGTTGATCCGATAAAATTTTTCTCCATCTGCTGTTTTTTGTTTGAGAATACCTGTTTCATCAGAACCACGTACACGGTCAATATCAAAAGTAAAGCCCGTCACTTTTTTTATGAGGAGATGATTAAAAGGTGAACCAGGACTTGGTTTTTTTCCTGCAGCGTATTCTACAGTTTTAGAACGATTTTCTAGTCTATCACACGTTTCTAGTCTACCACACGCGCCCTTAAGAAGTGTACATTCTACTGCCTGATCTGATTTACCTTCGATTAAGAGTTGATTGCTATCCAAATTAAATTTAGCTTCTTTGGTTACATTAGCTGTAAAATTGTTTGCAATCGGCACTAGATCTTGTTTAAAAGCCGCTTCAATCTCATTCCAAGCATTTTTATCATAAGCGATGAGATTGCCATTTGCATCGAATTTGGTGATTTCGTAACTTTCCCCATTCAAATAGAAAGTTCTGGATAAATAGAGTCCCGAGTCTTCGGATGCTGGCTCTAAGACGATCTTGGGATTGATTGGTTCCTC
>DATIJE010000111.1:0-6213 GCA_035478995.1 Rhabdochlamydiaceae bacterium
CAAATACGGACAGACCTTGTGATCGTAATAGGATTTTAAAGGTGCGATGGCATCAAAAGCCGAATCAGATTGGATCTCCGCTGAAAGTTGAGGAATTCTTGCGATCAGCTCGCTGGGGATTTCCGAGACATCGTAACCCGAACTATCGGGATCTAGAAAAAGATTATAGGCCTCCAACATATGCTCAATGATATGGCATTCATTCTGATATCCAGAAATCATGTCTTTCGACATCTTACGAGAAAAATCTGCAATGGATGCGATCAATTTGTCTTTATTTGTATCAGGCTTGGCTCTACAGCTGGCGAGGGTGTTAAAATCCAAGGTTTCACCGGCATACAAAGATTGTAAAATGTTCAATATGATAGTCAATGTATCCAACTCCACTTGTTCAAATTCTTCTTTTTCTCGCTGATCATGGCATTTAAAAGGAGAACATGAAGGTTTGCACTGTTCATGATATCCTGTTTTCATAGCCAAATGAGTGCATTCATGAACAATGGTGCCAAGATTCTTATATGTAAATCCTACTTTTGGGTCCATGCTTGCGCAGATGCTGTATTTCATATTATAAAATCCGCGGACGCTTCCTTTTCCGCCATAATATTTTTCCATCGTCTGAGGAGATAAAATCAAACAATTGAACTTATCCGGATGTTTTCTCACTAATTTTGCAACGACATCAAAAATCATTCTGATTTCAGGTTTTGAATACGTTTTTTCCAGTTCTTTAAGAATGGCGTTTCTGGCAGCTGCAGTGAAGACTTTTTCACAATAGGTCCGAGAGGCGATCACTTCCCAAGAAGACAATCGATGAAAATCTTCCGGAGATGCCTTGAAAAGAGGTTCTTCGGAAGTCAGCTCTATCTTTACCAATTTATGTTCAATATTTTTATTCAAAGCTGTATCAGCTAAGCCAAAATCTCGGACAAGTTCCCAACAAAGCCTAGTAATCTCAAAGCTGCCTTGCCGTCGATAACATTTCCCAAGCCAATAATAGATTTTCCCACGCTGTTTCATCCGTTTTCCTTGATAATCAGAAAATGGATAGGGATTATTTTTATTGATTTCTCTGGCCTTGATCATACATTCCAAAGCCTTATCATATTGCTTTTTTCTATAAAAAAGCTGTCCTTTTGTAAGCAATATTTTGCATTGATCTGAGCGCAATGAGGCCCAAAGATACGTTGCTACAGGCTTGATCATCCCCGTCGCTAAATTCGCCGCAGTTTCCAAGAAAATCGCAAACACTACAGCAATGATTCTAAATTCATGATTGATCTTGGTTTTTTGGAACTTGTAATCAAGGGCCAAAGCAGCAGGAAAAAAAAGAGGCAACCACATTCTGCCTTGAGCCTTGACTGCGCGCATGCTTCCATGCCAGTGCCCAGTCAGGGAAATCGGGATCCCGGGTCTTTTTAAATAGGATGAATGAACTATATTCACGTTCTAAAAATATCCCTTTTTCAAAAAGTTCAAATTCTTTAAAATTACAATTTACAATATTGCCAAAGGTTAAAAAATGAAAAGTATAGCTAAAAACCTATTTTTCAGCTTTGTGTTAACAAGCGCCTCTTTTTCACATCCCTTATTTGCTGTCGAAGAAAAGGTGGAAACTTGTCCTGTGGCGATCATTGGAGGCGGAATAGGCGCATTGACTTCCGCGATTTATGTTTCCCGTGCAGGCATTACGCCTCTTGTCATCGAAGGGCATCAACCTGGTGGGGCCATCACTCAATCTCCTAACGTACAAAACTGGCCAGGCGAGCTAGAAATCTCCGGTTTAGACCTTGTTGAAAAAGTTCATAAACAAGCTGAGATCAATGGAGCGCAATTTTCACTCGATGAAGTGGTCGATGTCGACTTCAGCGCTCGGCCTTTCACAATTACTTTGCAGGACCTCTATCAAAAAGAAAAAACCCAAAAAATTAAAGCAAAATCTGTCATCATCGCTTTGGGGACGACTCCAAATTTTTTAGGAATTCCGGGTGAAACGGGAGAAAATGGATACTGGACCAAAGGGGTCTACAATTGCGCGGTCTGCGATGGAGGACTATTTAAGAACAAAGTCGTAGCTGTTATTGGCGGAGGCGATGCCGCAATCACAGAAGCGCATTATCTTTCCAATATCGCCAAAACAGTCCATGTTTTCGTCAGAAAAGATGCTTTTCGAGGCGTTGAAGAGCGTAGAAGAAATGAGCTTTTTGCCAAAGATAACATCGATATTTCTTTCCATACTGTTGTTAAAGAAATTCTCGGAAATGGACAAAAAGTGACTCACCTTTTAATCGAAGACCTTGCCGACAATAAAACCTATCAAATCGAAGTCGATGGAGTTTTTTTAGCAATTGGATCTAAACCGAATTCCTCTCTGTTTCAAGATAAACTAGAAATGGACAACGCTGGATACCTCATCTTAAAAAAAGATCAACAAACATCTGTAGAAGGTGTGTATGCGATCGGTGATATCGTGGATCCAATCTATAAACAAGCTATATCAGCCGCAGGAGATGCAGCGAAAGCAGCTCTTCAGGCTGAAAAATATTTATCAAGCTTGAATTTAGCAGAAAAAGGCAATAACCTCGCTTTGCAGGCAAAGCAAAGAGAACATAGAAATAAATTTCTAAAACAGTCTACAGAATCTACCTTGAAAAAACACAACGTAATCGAAATTACCAGCATGGATCAATTTAAAAATGAGCTACGCCAAGGAAAACCTGTTCTTATCGATTTCTATGCCAAATGGTGCGGACCTTGCCGTCAGATCAGCCCTCTTTACAGCACGTGGGCGGAGAATTATTCTGGAAAAATTAAATTTTTAAAAGTCGATGTGGATTCCTTTCCTGAACTGGCTTCGCAGTATCATGTTTCAAGCATGCCTACAATGATCATCCTCGATAAAAATGGGAATCTTATCGATAAAAAAATAGGAACCAAAGAGATTACTTCTTATGGCAATAAATTAGACAAACATTACCAGGGCAAGGACCTGCACTAAGAGTGTGTCTATAAACTCTAAGCTTTAGATCGTCTGTTTTCACAGCCTTCTAGCTCTACAATGTATTTTCTGCATGAGAACAAGAAAAGTAGAGGAAGAAAAAGCAATGCTAAGATGATTAAAGCAGGATTCTTGTCCAAATACTGTTTAAAATTCATTTTCTGGATCCTGTGAAAAATACGGATTTTTTCGGGAACCTTTTGCGCCAAGGCTTTATCCCCTTCAAAGCCAATATTGTTATTGTGCAACACCAGTTTTGAAATACTGCCCGAATTCTGCTTTAGGGCATTTGCAATACCCGCGGCTCCCTCATCGCCTAAATCGTTATGAGATAGATCGATTTCCTTTATTTGTGGGTTTTTAACGCTAGAACGGACAATGGCTTCCCCTCCCTTAGGACCGATTGCATTAAATCTGAGATCGACCTGAAAACGAGGATTAACCTGCATTGCATCAGCCAGATACTCAGCTCCGGAATTGGAAATCCGATTGTGAGAAAGGTTCACTTTATTGATATAGCGATGCATTTTCAACGCTTCGCTTAGAATTTTCGCTCCCTGATCATCAATTCCAGCGAATGAAAGATCCAATTCTTTTACCGTTCGATCCCGCAGAGCGAATGAAATGCGGCTTAAAGTATCGATAGAGAGCCTATGGTAGGACAAATCGACGGATAGATCCTTCCCTTCATTGGCACGAAATTGTGTATTTAAAAAATCTACGAGATGGGATCCTCTGAGATGATGCTGCTCTTTAATATTGATCATGGTTTTCACCAGTTTTTAATGAAATTTTTACAAAAACTTAACACTATTAATTTCATTAATCAAGTGAAAACAATTGTATTTATATTACCACAACATTGTCAGTGCCAGCCCCTCACGTTTTGCTGGCACTACAAAGTTTAGATTAGAGATCTTGAGACAACTCGTATAATTCTGAAATGTTCTTCTCAATTCTATCTTTAAGTACAAAGAATTCAGCTGCAAATTTAGTACGTTGCTGGATGTCATGATTAGAGATGAATTTATCACGCATCTCCATAATGTCCTCTCTTAATTTGCAGTTAGCAGTTTCCAGTTCAGCAATTCTTTTCAATCTGGCTTCATTTTGAGCATAGATTTTCAAAATTTCGCCTGTATTTCTTGCGATCAGAATACTGCAATGCTCCATATCGGCAATCAGAGCCAACTGGTCGGAAGAACTTGATAGTTCTTTTCTTTTATTGATGATTTGTCTTTGCAACTCATCATTGATCTGATGAAGCTCTCTAACTCTTTCAACCTGATTGCTTTTTAAAGTATGTCGATCTTCACCGCTATAAAAATCAGCGCGTTCATCATGAGAAAATAAACGCTTAGCTGGTTTATTGATAATAGGATCTCTTGGAAACCCTTTGTTCACTACTACGTTGGCAGCATGTGCTGCTTCGTTAATGACTTGGGGTTGTGCCTGGCAAGAAGTTTCATTTTTCACTTCTTGATTGGAGTTATCCGTATGTACATGAGCAGACATAAATCCTCCTGTTTCTTTTTTTTTCTAGGTACCTAGCGCACCTTCGGTATAGGCGCCTCCAATACTTATTGTATAAATATAATTTTATTTTGTCAATTTAATGACGATTAATTTTAGTTTTTTATAATTAAACATTATTAATTACGATGTTTTATTAATAAATTATAAATAAATGCACTCGCCCTTCTTTCCTAGATTTTAAAGATTGAATAAAGATATTTTTTGTTTTTCATAAAATAACTCTTTTGGTACCGTCTTGCTTTTCTTCAACCGAGCAAATCATAAAGTGAGATCAACCAATGAATAAAATGAAAACCAAGACCTTATCGAGCATTCTCTCAAGCAGTTTAATCGCTTTGACAGCCTCCATATCTGCAGAACCTTCCTATGATGCCGCTCCCTCAGCACCTGTAGCGGAATGGATAGAAATTGGTTCAAGACCAGCGACTTTTGAAGAACAAGAATGCACAGGATTCCAAGGAAGGGAGAATATCGATGAAGGGTTTCAACGCCAAAACCTTCGTCAGGCGTTTTCCAGCCATCAAAACACTGCCTTCTCAAGAGCGGGATATGGTTCTGCATTCAGCAATCATTGGTTAAATACGGTCTCTGCTTACGGCGATACGATAGAAATCGAAGATGGGTCCTGGTGGAAAATTGCTTCGGGGGATTCTCATACGACGCAATATTGGAGACCCGGGGATATTTTGATCGTAACCCCAAATCGAGGCTGGTTTTCTTCTTACTATTATTGCATCACTAACAAGAATAACGGATCCAGCGTAAGGGCTAATTTAAATGTCGGACCTTTAGCATTTGGACCGAATGCCCATTGGATCAATTCGGTCGATCAGGTTACAGGTCATGTTTTCCTGGACAATGGCACGTGCTGGTGCATTTCGAATAAAGACGCTTACATTTTTCGCAATTGGGCCCCCAACGATACCATTATCGTCGGCTTAAATGATTCATGGTTCTCTTCTTATGACCATATTTTAATCAATGTCAACATGAATACATATGTCAGAGCGAAGCAGTATTAACCCATTATCAATAAGGCAAAGATATGTCAGTATCGTTTAACCAGGCTTATGGGCCAGATCGTCTTCATAACCCGATTCGTCATCTCGAGGGGAAAAATCATCATGGCGGCACGCTCCTAAAGGTAAGTGTCGTAGCTGCGGCAATTTTTGGAATCGTATCCGTATTCTCCGCCTTGCCCGTCGTTAAAGCCATCTTCGCGGCATTGGGAATTTTAGCGGGTACAGCAATTCTTCTAAAATGTATGCAACGCTGCCTCATAGAAAACAAAGGGAACCATCGCCATCATCCACATTGGAGATGGCCCACATATCCTGCACGTTCCTCTCCCGGGAATCATGACATCGGTTTTCCTCCTTATCCCCCATCTCCTCCATCTCCTCCTAGAAGAGGAATACATGTTCCGGTAGGCAGTGGTCATGTTCCTTACCCTGCTCCAAGAGGAGGACACGTTCCTGTAGGCGGTGGACACGTTCCACAACCCGTTCCTAGAGGAGGTACGCATGTTCCTGTAGGCGGTGGACATCCTCCTCAATCCGTACCTAGAGGAGGGCACGTTCCAGTGAATGGAGGACATGTTCCCGTAGGTAGAGGACACGTTCCTCCATCTTCTCGAGGAGGAAATGCGCATGTCCCAGTAGGAAGGGGCCATGTTCCTC